>NZ_JBVHMF010000003.1:0-226180 GCF_055558595.1 Streptomyces sp. NPDC025721
AGGAGCGACGGCTTTTCCTTCTCGGTGAACATGATCCCCCTTTCTTCTTTCCCCCCCCGGGTGGAAGCCAGTCCGGGTTCGGTGCCCGAACCCTTCCCGCGACGGATCTCCGCGACGCTCTCGTCAGCAGCCGAGCGGCGCGGAACCGACGGCCACGTCGTCGAACCACAAGGTGTCGTCGCCCGTGGCGTAGCTCTCCCAGCCGAGTCGCAGGGCGGTCGGCCTGGGCGGCGTGGTGCGCGAGAGCCACTGCTGGTCGATGTCCTGGGTCGGCACGCCGTCGGCGTGCAATCCGGGTATCTGCGTGTCATTGAGCCAGGTGTCGAGCTTCGGCGCCGTGGTGTCGACCGCGAAGCGCAGGCACTGCCAGGTGAGGGTCGGCAGTGGACTGCTCAGCGAGACCCCGGCCGGACTCTGCGCCGGGAGGGTGGCGTCGTCACTCTCCCGGTTCCACTGCAGGGCGCCGTTCTGGCCGCCGATCCGCAGCGCCCGGCCGCCCTGGGAGGAGTCCGGCATGGAGACGAAGGCGACGTGCGAGGTCGGGAGCGCCGTGGTGTGCCGCACCCACATACGGATGTAGACCACCGGGCCGACCGACGACAGATCAGCGGTGGAGGCGACGAAGGCGTGGTTGCAGTAGCCCGCCTTTCCGTCCACCCGCAGGGACTTCGAGCCGCTGTGCGCGACTGTCGTGTCGATGGCGGCCGTCCCCGTGCCCTGGCAGTCGGGCGCGGTGAACCGCCAGTCCCCGGCGGGACCGGCACCGCTCTGGTCCTCAAAGCCCGTGCAAATCGTCGCGGAGTCGCATCCTGCGGGGGGCGAAGTGGGCGGCGGCGTGGTCGGGGGCGTCGTAGGCGGGGTGGTCGGGGGCGTGGTCGGGGGCGTCGTAGGCGGAGTAGTCGGGGGCGTGGTCGGCGGGGTGGTGCTGACGCCTCCACAGGGCAGGTCGTTGAGGGCGAAGTCAGCCGGTTGCGCGCCCGCGGACCCAGCAGTTCCCTGCACGCCGAAGTCGACCGTGCCTCCTGCTGCCACGACGCCGTTGTAGGACGCGTTGACGGCGGTGACGGAGTGCCCGTTCTGGGTGACGGTCGCGTTCCAGGCCGAAGTGATCCTCTGATCACCGGCATACGTCCACGTCAGCCGCCAACCGCTCAGCGCCGCGCCGAGGTTGGTGACGTGCACCTGCGCGGTGTAGCCACCGGGCCATTCGTTGAGCGTGTACTCGGCCCGGCATCCGGACGCCGACGCGCCGAATCCGCTGGTGGGCACCGAGATCAGGAGCGAGACGGCCAGCGCTATGGCGGCGGCGACCGCCGTCCACAACCTGGGTGGTAACCGGAGAGTGCGAGCGGGCATAGGTGCCTCTTTCGGGGTGCTTGCGTGGGGGGAGCACAACATATGGGAGCGCTCCCATCCATCACAGCGCCCTGGCTGCACACTGTCAACGGATGCGGCCCGACCCAAGCGCGGCGCGACTCGGGCCGGTCTCGTCCGCAGGTGTTTACGAATTCTTGATCCACTGTTAGCTTCACAAATGGGAGCGCTCCCACTCGCAGACCCGTTCCCTCCCCCCACGCTGTCCCGGTGGCCCGGCCGCGGTGCGCCGCGGCCCCGGGAAAGCTCCCGGAAAGGTCATGATCTTGAAGCGAAAAAGAAGCTGGCAACTGTCGTTATTCGGTGTCTTCGCTCTTTTGCTCTCGGCGTTCGGCGCGGTCCTGCTCAGCCAGGGCTCCGCGCAGGCGCACGGCGTGGCGATGATGCCGGGCTCGCGCACCTACCTCTGCTACGAGGACGCCCTGACCCCCACCGGCGCCCTTACGCCGACCAACCCGGCCTGCGCCGCGGCGGTCGCCCAGAGCGGAACGACGTCGCTGTACAACTGGTTCGCGGTGCTCGACTCCAACGCGGGCGGTCGCGGCGAGGGTTACGTCCCGGACGGAACGCTGTGCAGCGCCGGCAACAAGTCACCGTACGACTTCTCGGCCTACAACGCGGCCCGCGCCGACTGGCCGAGGACGCACCTCACGTCGGGCTCCACGATCCAGTTGCAGTACAGCAACTGGGCCGCGCACCCGGGCACCTTCCGTGTCTATGTGACCAAGCAGGGCTGGTCCCCGACCACTCCGCTGGCCTGGGCCGACCTGGAGTCGATCGGAAGCACCACCAACCCGCCCGCGGTGGGGTCGCCGGGAACCGACGGCGGCCACTACTACTGGGACCTGACGCTGCCCTCGAACCGTACGGGTGACGCGATGGTCTTCATCCAGTGGGTCCGCTCGGACAGCAATGAGAACTTCTTCTCCTGCTCCGACATCGCGTTCGACGGCGGTCACGGCGAGGTCAGTGGCATCCACAACGGCGGTTCGACCACGAGCGGCACGACCACTGGCACGACGACCGGCACCACAAGCGGCACGACTACTGGCACCACGAGCGGCACGACGACCGGCACGACCACTGGCACTACGACCGGCACGACCACCGGCACCACAAGCGGCACCACGACCGGCGGCAGCACAGGCGGGACCGACCCCGGCTCCTGCATGGCGATGTACGCGGTCTCCAACTCCTGGAGCGGTGGGTTCCAGGGGCAGGTCACCGTGATGAACCACGGCGCCTCGCCGTCGAGTCACTGGAAGGTGAACTGGACGCTCGGCACCGGCACGCAGATCACCAGTCTGTGGAACGGAGTCCAGTCAGTCAGCGGTGGCAGCATCAGCGTCACCAACGCCGCCTACAACGGCACGATCCCACCGGACGGCGCTTCCACGACGTTCGGATTCACGGCCAACTCGACCGGCAACAACACGCCCATCGGCTCGATCACTTGCACGTTCTCCTAGCGCGCTGACGCGGCCGACGCGCCCCGTACGGCCTCCTGCCGTGCGGGGCGACAGGCGCGGGGCGGCCGTCCCCGGACGCCGACCGGTTCACGTACTTCATATTCGCGTGCGAACGCGTCGTGCGCCTACGGACGAGCGTCCCTCTCTTCGGCGTCCCCGTTCGTGTCTTCCTCCAAGGCCACGGTCAGCTCGGTGTCGGTGTCGCGCCAGAAGGTCTCCGCGTCGCGCAGGATGTCCTTCACGATCCGCCACTCGCGCGGCTTGGCCGCCGCGTACTCCTGCCAGCCCTCGATCCGCAGCCGCCGCCCGTCGGAGCCGACCGGCCACCACGACAGGTCGGTGAGGCAGTCCGCGAGCGCGTCCCAGTTGCGGCCGAACCAGTCCGGCAGGTGCAGCCGCTCGGTGCAGCGGTCCATGAACGACTGGCGGTCGACGACCCCGGTCAGATCCAGTACGAGGGTGTCGCCCGGCGGTGTGGTGGCCGTCATCGCAGCACCGCCTCGAAGCTCTGGTAGTGGTCGGAGGTGTAGAAGATCTCGCCGTTGCGGCCGGTCACGATCCGCCGCGCGCCGCGGTCCGGGGCGTCCGGGGTCGGCACCGTGTACTCGTGGTAGTAGCCGCGCGTCCGGGCGGGCAGTTCCTTCTCGTAGTTGCCGAAGACGATGCCGTCCCTGCTGTACGGGTACGGTCCGCCGCGGTCGATCAGCGCCAGCGTGGTGCGGGCCTCGGGGGGCAGGTCGGCGGGGTGCACGACGTGGTGGCCGTCGGCCCAGGCGGGGGTGGACGAGGCGTGGGCGGCCCGCCCGGAGCTGTGGGCGGCCGGGACGACGGTGGGGGTCGCGCAGCCGCCGAGGAGGACCCCGAACAGAGCGAGCAGGCAGGTGGCGAGCACGGGGGCGACCGCGCGTGGAACGGACCGCAGCAGCATGCCGCCGATGCTGCCACACTTGATCACTTCCAGCGCGGAACGGCACTCCGCACGGGTCAAGCCGGGGGCCTCGCGGGTGGCCGTGGGTCGGTGCCGGTTGGCCGTGCCGGCTGTCCGTGGGTCGGTGCCTGGCCGGCCCGCGCCGGCTGTCCGTGGGTCGGTGCCTGGCCGGCCCGCGCCGGCTGTCCGTGGGTCGGTGCCGGGCCGGGGCACCTCCTCGGAATGCGTCACACCTGGTCACACGGAATTCGGCACCCGGCTGTCAACGCATTCCTGCGGGGGCACCCCGGCCCGTCCCCTCCGGTCGTTCGGCGGGCTGGTGGCCGTCCCGTGCGGTCGAAGTCTGAGGGATCAGGGGCCGTCGGGGTCGGCGCGGTCGAGGGCGGGGCGGGGGGCGGGGGCGGTGGAGTGCAGGAGGTGGTCGGCGGCGGCGGTGTCGGTGACCAGGCTGGTGACGAGGCCGGAGCGGAGCACCGCGTCGATGGCGGCGGCTTTGCGGCGACCGCCCGCGATGGCGAGCACTTCGGGGATCCGGCGGAGCCGGTCGGCGTCGATGGTGATGCAGCGCTCGCCGAGGTCGCGGCCGACCCTGCGGCCCTGGGCGTCGAAGAGGTGGGAGGACATCTCGGCGGCGACGCCGAGGCCCGCGTAGTGCTCGCGCTCCTCGTCGGTGAGGGCGTCGTGGACGGTGGAGATGCCCGCTTCCCAGGAGCCGACGGAGACCACGGCGACGGTGACCTTGTCGAAGTAGCCCATGGCGGCGGCGATGCCGCTCTGGGCGCGCAGGGCGCTGGCGGTGGCGGGGTCGGCGAGCACCATCGGCGCGTAGAGCGGGTGCGCCTCGCCGCCGGAGACGGCGGCGGCGGTGCGTACCGCCTCGACGGAGCCGCGCTCGGTGGTGCCGACGTCGTAGACGCCGGTGAGCTGGACGACGGTGCAGGGCGCGAGCCGGTCCAGCGCGTTGGCCATGGTGATGATGGAGCGGCCCCAGGCCAGGCCGAGCACGTCGCCGTCGTCCACCAGCTCGCCGAGCAGGTCGGCGGCGACGGCGCCCAGATTCTCCGGGTCGGGCGCGTCCGCCTGGTCGGGCGGGGTCTCGACGACGACGGCGTGCCGCAGGCCGTAGTGGGCGCGCAGGGCGTCGGAGCGCTCGGCGTCCAGCTCGGCGGGGACGCGGATCTCGATTCTCACCAGGTCGCGTTCGAGGGCGGTCTCCAGGACCCTGGCCACCTTGAAGCGGCTGACCCCGAACTCCTCGGCGATCTGGATTTTGGACTTGCCCTCCAGGTAGAAGCGACGTGCCATCGCCGCCGCCTGGACCATCTCGCCGGGGCCCATGCGCACCTGTGTGCGGCCTGTGCTCACGTCGGTTCTCCCCAGTCGCCTATCTGATCCGCGTTGCCCCATGTGATCCGCTCCGCGCTCATCCTCGCAGATCGTGCCGTGTTACGGGCGCGTAGCGAAGACGCTTCCGCCCGTGGTAACCCCCGGTAGGCGCCCCCGTCACCGGGGCACTTCCGCGGCCTTCGCGGCGGCCTGCTCGCGCAGCGCGCGGACCGCGGCGGCGGGGTCGTCCGTGCCGTACACCGCGGAGCCCGCGACGAAGACGTCGGCGCCCGCCTCGGCGCACCGCTCGATGGTCTCGGCCGAGACGCCGCCGTCGACCTGGAGCCACATGTCGAGGCCGTAGCGGTCGATCAGCGCCCTGGTGCGGCGGATCTTCGGCAGCATGATGTCGAGGAACGCCTGGCCGCCGAAGCCCGGCTCGACCGTCATGATCAGCAGCATGTCGAGTTCCGGCAGCAGGTCCTCGTAGGGCTCGACCGGGGTGGCGGGCTTGAGCGCCATCGACGCCCGCGCGCCCTTCGCCCGGATCTCCCTGGCGAGCCGGACCGGGGCCGCCGCCGCCTCCACGTGGAAGGTCACCGAGCCCGCGCCGGCCTCCACGTACGCGGGCGCCCAGCGGTCCGGGTCCTCGATCATCAGGTGGCAGTCGAGCGGCGTCTCCGTCGCCCTGCTCAGGGACTCCACGACCGGCACCCCCAGCGTGAGGTTCGGCACGAAGTGGCTGTCCATCACGTCGACATGGAGCCAGTCGGCGCCCTCGACCGCCTTCGCCTCCTCGGCGAGCCGCGCGAAGTCGGCGGAAAGAATGCTGGGGTTGATCTGCACGCTCATGGGTCCAGCAAACCAGATCCGGAGGACGTGTGTTCCCACCCACCGGTCCCGCCAACCCTCGGACACGGCACGAACGCCAGTGCCATGCTGGTGCCGATCACTCTCCGGCACGGTCCGGCGCTCCCAGGGCGTCGCGTCGGACGGCGGGGGGACGACACCACGAGCGGGCCCGGGGGGCACTCATGGCGGGCGGAGCGGGACGGATAGCGCACGTCGTCTGCGGGCGGCGGAGCAAGTGGGTCGTGCTCGGCCTGTGGATCGTCGTGCTGGTGGTGGTCTCGCCGCTGGCCCAGAAACTCACCGACGCGCAGAAGAACGACTCGGCGAGCTGGCTGCCGAGCAAGGCGGAGTCCACCCGAGTGCTGGAGCTCCAGAAGCAGTTCGTGCCGGAGAGCGCGCCCGCGGTCGTCGTGTACTCCCGGCCCGGCGGCCTGACCGACGCGGATGTGGCGAAGGTCGGCGCGGACGCCGCCTCGGTCAAGTCGCTGACCGCGCACGGCATCGTCGGCAGCCGTACGGTCGGACCGCAGCTCGACCGGCGGACCGCGCCGCGCGCCGCGCTGCTCATCGTGCCGATCACCATCGACCCGAGCGGCTGGAGCACCATCGCGGACGCGGTCGAGCAGCTCAGGTCCACCGTCGGGCAGGGCGACGACGGGCTCAGGACGCACATCACGGGCCCCGGCGGCTTCTCCGCGGACTCCGCCGACGCCTTCGCCGGGATCGAGGGCACCCTGCTGTACGCGGCCCTCGCCGTCGTCGTCGTGATCCTGCTGATCACCTACCGCAGCCTGAGCCTGCTCTTCGTGCCGGTGCTGTCCGTGATCGGCGCGCTGTTCACGTCGGAGGCGGTGATCTACCTCCTCGCCGAGCACGCCGGTCTGGTGGTCAACGCCCAGAGCGCGGGCATCCTCACCGTCCTGGTGTTCGGCGCGGGGACGGACTACGCGCTGCTGCTCGTCGCCCGCTACCGCGAAGAGCTGCGCGATCACGAGGACCGGCACGAGGCGATGGCGCTCGCCCTGCACCGGGCGGGCCCCGCGATCATCGCGAGCGCGGCCACGGTGGCGCTGAGCATGCTGTGCCTGCTGGCCGCCGACATGAACTCGACCTCCGGGCTCGGCCCCGTCGCCGCGATCGGTGTCGCGGTGGCCCTGCTGGCGATGCTCACGCTCTTCCCCGCCCTGCTGGTGATCTTCGGCCGCTGGGTGTTCTGGCCCGCGATCCCGCACGTGGGCAGCGCGGAGCCGACCGAGGCCGGTGTGTGGTCGCGGATCGGCACGGCGGTCGGCCACCGGCCGCGGTCGGTGTGGATCACGACGGTGGTCGTGCTCGGCGCGCTCGGCCTGGGACTCTTCTCGCTGAAGGCGACCGGCCTGTCCAGCGCGGACAGCTTCACCGACACCCCGGACTCCGTGGTCGGCCAGAAGGTGCAGTCCCGCTACTTCCCGGCCGGTGGCGGCCAGCCGCTGGTGGTGATCGCGCGGGCGGGCGCCGCCGACGAGGTGCGTACGGCGCTGGCCTCGGTGAAGGGCGTCGTGCCCGGCTCGGTCGGCACCCCGCCGGGCGTGGCCGCGCGGAGGGACGGCCGGGTCTACCTGGAGGCCACTCTCGCCGACCGCGCGGACAGCGGGGCCGCCCAGCGGACCGTACGGCTGGCCCGCGACACCCTGCACCGCGTCCCCGGCGCGGACGCCCTGGTCGGCGGCGGGACGGCGGTGCAGAAGGACACGAATCAGGCGGCGAGCCGCGACAACAAGCTGCTGATCCCGCTGATCCTGCTGGTCGTCCTGCTGATCCTGGCGCTGCTGCTGCGGGCCCTGGTGGCGCCGCTGGTGCTGATGGCCACGGTGGTGCTGTCCTTCGGCGCCGCCCTCGGCGTCAGCTCGCTGGTCTTCCGGCACGTGTTCGGATACGCGGGCGAGGACACGGCGTTCCCGCTGTTCGTCTTCGTGTTCCTGGTGGCGCTGGGCATCGACTACAACATCTTCCTCATGACCCGCATCCGGGAGGAGACCGTCCGGCGCGGCACCCGCGACGGCGTCCGTACCGGTCTCGCCGCCACCGGCGGGGTGATCACCTCGGCCGGACTCGTCCTCGCGGGCACCTTCGCGGTGCTCGGCACGCTCCCGGTGGTCGGCTTCGCCGAGATCGGCTTCGCGGTCGCCTTCGGCGTCCTGCTCGACACCTTCGTCGTCCGCTCGGTGCTGGTCTCCGCGATCACCCTCGACCTGGGCCACCGGGTGTGGTGGCCGAGCAGGCTCGACTCGCCCCGAGCCGCCCCGGCGCAGGCGCGCGAGGAGGACCGGGAGCAGCCAGCGGACAGCCGTTAGGGCGTGTCCGGCGGATCACGGGCGCGTCAGCGCTCGCGGCGGGTGTTGAGCCGGGCCGCCTGCCGGGTCAGGTGGTCGCGCTCGGCGAGGTTCGGCGCCTTCGGGGCCGCCTGCGCGTAGAGCCGGGCCGCCGTCGCCAGATCGCCGTCGCGCTCGTGGAGATACGCGGCCACCGCCGTGTACCGGGGCAGCGTGTCGTCGAGGGCGGCGAGCGCCGCGAGACCGGCGCGGGGGCCGTCCGCCTCGCCGACCGCCACCGCCCGGTTGAGGCGGACGACCGGGCTGTCGGTCAGGGCCGCCAGTTCGTCGTACCACTCGACGATCTGCGCCCAGTCGGTCTCCTCGGCCGTCGGAGCGTCCGCGTGGAGCGCCGCGATGGCGGCCTGGGCCTGGAACTCGCCCAGCCGGTCGCGGGCCAGCGCCGCCTGAAGGATCTCGACGCCCTCGGCGATCGCCCCGGTGTCCCACCGGCCGCGGTCCTGCTCGGCGAGCGGTACGAGGCTGCCGTCGGGCGCGGTCCTGGCGGCCCGGCGGGCGTGGTGCAGCAGCATGAGGGCGAGCAGCCCCGCCACCTCGGGGTGGTCGATCACGGACGCGAGCTGCCGGGTGAGCCGGACGGCCTCGGCGGACAGGTCGACATCGCCGGAATAGCCCTCGTTGAAGACCAGGTACAGCACCCGCAGCACCGTGGCGACGTCGCCCGGCCGGTCGAACCGCACGCCGGAGACGGTGCGTTTGGCCCGGCTGACGCGCTGCGCCATCGTCGCCTCGGGCACCAGATACGCCTGGGCGATCTGCCGGGTGGTCAGGCCGCCGACGGCCCGCAGGGTGAGCGCGACCGCCGACGACGCGGTCAGCGACGGGTGCGCGCACAGGAAGTAGAGCTGGAGGGTGTCGTCCGCGCCGGAGGCGGGCCCGCTCGCCGGTTCCTCGTCCACCCGGTCCTCACGCCTGCGCCGGGCCGTGTCCGCCCGCGTCGCGTCGAGGAACCGCCGCCAGGCCACCGTCACCAGCCAGCCCTTCGGGTCACGCGGCGGATCGTCGGGCCAGACGCGTACCGCTTCGACCAGTGCGTCCTGCACCGCGTCCTCGGCCGCCGCGAAGTCGGCTCCGCGCCGGACGAGGATCGCGAGCACTGCCGGGGTGAGACTCCTGATCAGAGCCTCGTCCATCAGTGGGGGCACCCCGTGACGGTGGGGTGGGCGCCGAGGAACGGACGCAGCTCCAGCCACTCGTGGATCGGCTTCCCCCCGGCGCCGGGCGCGGCCGACAGCTCCCCTGCCAGTTCGAGGGCCCGCTCGTAGCTGTCGACGTCGATCACCATCCACCCGGCGATGACGTCCTTGGTCTCGGCGAACGGCCCGTCGGTGACCGGCGGACGCCCCTCCCCGTCGTACCGCACGAAGGTCCCCTCGGGGGCGAGCGCCTGGCTGTCGACGTACTCGCCGGTCTCCTCGAGGCGGGTCGCGAAGTCGTTCATGTACGTCACGTGCGCCGAGATCTCCTCGGGCGTCCACTGCGCCATGGGTACGTCGTTCACCGACGCCGGGGCGCCCCGGTAGTGCTTGAGCAGCAGATACTTCGCCATGGTGCTTCTCCTCGGTGCGGATGCGGCCCATTGTGGTCGCGCTTCACCTCGGGGACGGAGCCGTGCGCGGTTTCTCGACATCGCCGCCGGATGTTTTTCGCCCGCGCGGCTGAACGCGGGCGACCGGCTCTCGGCGGGCGGTCAGGCCGTACGGCGCAGGAGGGCGAGGTACATCGCGTCCGTGCCGTGCAGGTGCGGCCAGAGCTGGATGTCGGGGCCGTCGCCGAGGGCGGGGACACCGGGCAGCAGCGGGCGTACGTCGATGCGCTCGGCGGCTGGGGCGCGGTCGTCGCGGAGGATGTCGTCCACGACGGCGCGGGTCTCCGCCAGGTGCGGGGAGCAGGTCGCGTAGCCGACGACGCCGCCGACGCGCACGGCGTGCAGGGCCTCGGTGAGCAGGCCGCGCTGGAGGGGGCCGAAGGTGGGTACGTCCTCGGCGCGCCGTCGCCAGCGGGCCTCGGGCCGGCGGCGGAGCGCGCCGAGGCCGGTGCAGGGCACGTCGACCAGGACGCGGTCGAAGGAGCCCTCGGCCCAGGCGGGGCGGGTGCCGTCGGCGACCACGACCTGGTACGGGCCGGGGTTGCCCGCCAGGGAGCGGGCCACGAGGCGGGCGCGGTGGGGCTGCTTCTCGGCGGCGACGAGTTCCGCGCCGCGCTGGGCCGCGAGGGCCGCGAGGAGCGCGGCCTTGCCGCCGGGGCCCGCGCAGGCGTCGAGCCAGCGGGCGTCCCGGCCGTCGAGCGGGACGGCGGCCAGCGCGGCGGCGACGAGTTGGCTGCCCTCGTCCTGCACGCCGGCCCGGCCCTCGCGGACCGCGTCCACGGCCGCCGGGTCACCGCCCTCGGCCAGCCGTACCGCGTACGGCGACCAGCGGCCGGGCTCCGTCGTGTCCGGCGGCAGCGACTCCATCAGCTCGCGCGCGGTCGACCGGCCGGGGCGCGCGACCAGCGTCACCTCGGGCCGCTCGTTGTCCGCCGCCAGCAGGTCCTCGATCCCGGCCCGGCCGCCGCCGAGCGCGTCCCACAGCGCCGAGACGACCCAGCGCGGATGCGAGTGCACGACGGCCAGGTGGTCCTCGGGGTCCTCGTCGTACGGCGGCGCGACCAGTTCGAGCCACTCGTCAAGGTCGTGCGCGGAGACCTTCCGCAGCACCGCGTTCACGAACTTCGCCCGGCCGTCGCCGAGCACCACCCGGGCCAGCTCGACGCTCGCCGACACCGCCGCGTGCGTCGGGATACGGGTCCCGAGCAGCTGGTGGGTGCCCAGCGCCAGCACGTCGAGCACCGGCGGGTCCACTTCGCGCAAGGGCCGGTCCACGCAGGCCGCGATCACCGCGTCGTACGTGCCCTGCCGCCGCAGCGTCCCGTACACCAGCTCCGTCGCCAGCGCCGCGTCCCGCCGGTCGAACTCCCGGCCCTTCTTCACCGCCTCCGCCTCCGACGCCTTCAGCAGGCCGGGCAGCACCAGATTCGCGTACGCGTCCCGCTCCCCCACCGCCCGCAGCGCCTCGAACGCCAGGATTCTGACGGGGTCACGCTGGGGTCGGCGGTACGGCTTGCCCTGCGGGCGGCGGCGCGGCTGCTCGTTCACGTGTGAAAGTGCTCCGATTTTTACGAAGGTCGGTCGCCGTCCACCCTAAGCGCCTGCGGCGCGGGGCGTACTTCTGCCCTGCGGACAGGCCCTAGTGCGCGTCCGCCCTAGGCCCCGAGGCGGGAGCCGGACGGGATGCGGGCGCCCCGGGCCCAGTCGGCGGCGGCCATCCGCTTCTTGCCCTGCGGCTGCACCTCCCCGAGGAGAACGGCGTGGCTCCCCGTCCCGACGTACACGGCGTTCTTGGCGACGCCCAGCTCGCCGGGGGCGAGGTCGACGCGGTCGGGCTGGGGACGGACGGGCCCGAGCTTGAGGCGTTCGCCGGAGGTCAGGGTCCAGGCGCCGGGCGCGGGGGTGCACCCCCGGATGAGGCGGTCGACGCGGAGCGCGGGCGCCGTCCAGTCGACGGCGGCGTCCTCGACGGTGATCTTGGGCGCGAGGGTGACCCCGTCGGCGGGCTGGGGCCGGGCGACGAGGCGGCCGTCCTCGATGCCGTCCATGGTGGCGACGAGCAGCCCGGCGCCGCTGCGGCCGAGCCGGGTGAGCAGGTCGCCGCTGGTGTCGGTCGGGCCGATCTCCTCGGTGAGGACGCCGTAGACGGGCCCGGAGTCGAGCCCCTGCTCGATGAGGAAGGTGGACGCGCCGGTGACCTCGTCACCTGCCATGACCGCGTGCTGCACGGGCGCGGCGCCGCGCCAGGCGGGCAGCAGCGAGAAGTGCAGATTGATCCAGCCGTGCGCGGGGATGTCGAGCGCGGCCTTGGGCAGCAGCGCGCCGTAGGCGACGACCGGGCAGGCGTCGGGGGCGATCTCCCGCAGCCGGGCGAGGAAGTCCTCGTCGCGGGGGCGCGCGGGCTTGAGGATTTCGACGCCGGCCTCGGCGGCCCGCTCGGCGACGGGGCTGGCCAGCAGCTTGCGGCCGCGCCCGGCCGTCGCGTCGGGCCGGGTCACGACGGCGACGACCTCGTGCCGGTCGGAGGCCAGCAGTGCGTCCAGTGCGGGTACGGCGACCTCGGGGGTGCCGGCGAAGACGAGCCTCATCGTGCGGGGTGTGCCTCTCGATGGTGGTTCACGGGCGGGCTTTTCGGCCTGACGGCGCGACGGCGTGACGGCTCGCCGCCGTCAGGGGGGCGTCACTGCCCGCGCCCGAAGGTGTCGTGCGGCGAGATCTTCACCTGCGGCACGCCGTTCTCGCCCGGCACCCGCCAGATGCCGTCCGGGCCCTCGGTCGCCTCGCGGATCGCCTTGAGCGCGGCCTTGCGCTGCTCGGTGTCGAGCCGGTCGATGAAGATGACCCCGTCCAGGTGGTCCGTCTCGTGCTGGATGCAGCGGGCGAGCCGCTGCGTGCCCTCGATCGTGACCGGGTCGCCGTACATGTTGCGGCCCTTGGCGACGACGCCGTACGCGCGCTTGCAGTCGTACGTCAGGCCAGGCAGCGACAGGCAGCCCTCGGGGCCGTCCTGCTCGTCCTCGCTGAGCGTCAGCTCCGGGTTGATCAGGTGGCCCAGCTCGCCCTCGACGAAGTAGGTGAACACCCGCAGGGAGACGCCCAGTTGCGGCGCGGCCAGGCCCGCGCCCGGCGCGTCCCGCATGGTGTCGGTCAAGTCCTGCACGAGCGTGCGCAGTTCCTTGTCGAAGGTCGTGACCGGCTGCGCCGTCATGCGCAGCACCGGGTCACCGAAGAGGCGGATGGGCTTGACGGACACGGCGGCGGTCTCCTGGAACGGGCGTACGGCGGCGGCTCCGGACGCCGGGTGCCGGCCGTCCTGACCGCCCCGGGGACGGGGCAGGGGTCAATTCTAGAGGCGCGTTCGGCCCGCCGTGGCGGGGGTGCGCGCCCGGCCGCGCGCCCCCCGAGGGGTCGGCTGCGCCCCTTGCTGCGTGACTCCATGGGCGGCTGGCGCGTTGGTCAAGAGAGTTTGCCCGAATTCGGGTCAATGCACACGGCCCATTCCTTAAGTAACCGCCGGTTGGAGAGGCTTGTTGATGCCCGACCACGCAACCCCTGACGCCCAGGCACGGGCCAGCCTGCACCTGCTGGTGCGGGACATCGAAAGGGTCCGCCGCCAAGTGGACGCGCTGCGGACCCTGACCGCCCAGTTGGGCAACGTCTACCGGCCGCGCCGCAGCGGCCCCACCGCCGGATTCGTCGTGTACGGCCGCGCGCCCGCCCCGACCGTCCGGCTCGCTCAGGAGCTGCGCGACAGCGTGGAGACCCTGGTCACCGCGGCCGTGGAGTTCGACCGCTCCCTGGGGTTCTCCTGGGACGCCGTCGGCTCCGCGCTCGGCGTGACCAAACAGGCGGTGCACCGCCGGTACGGCGGGCGCCGCAGCGCGCCTCCCGGACCCGACGAGCAGGCCGCCTCCGGGCACGGGGTGGTGACCGGCAGCCCCGCGCCCCTCGCCTCCGTCCCCGCCGCCCGTTCCATGCCGGGGGCGCTTCCGCCGGGCCCGCTTCCGCTGGGGGCACTGGAAGCGCGTGAGCCACGCGACGACCGTGAGGACGCCGTCACGTCCTTCCCTGGGCCGCGCAACGGCTGACGCCGTCCCCTCCCCCCTCCCTCCTCCGCGCCGTAGTCCCGCCGCCGCCCGCCACGCCGACAGGTCGGGCACCGCGCGCCTGCGGCGCGCTTCCGGGAGGGGGTTGCCCCCTTTTCCCCCACGACGGCCCGTCGCGGCTCGCCGTGCCTTCCCCACCCTCCCCCCCAGGGCCCTGGGACACGCGGTCCGCTTCCCACGACGGTCCGTCGTGGCTCGTCGCGCAGTTCCCCGCGCCCCTGGCGGGGCTCTCGGCCGCGTGGGGTGAGCGCACGTGGTCGTGCACGTGGCGGTGGCGCCGGTCTTTTGAGGGGCGCGGGGAACTGCGCGACAAGCCACGACGAGCCGTCGTGCGCAAACGACAGGCACAGCCCCCGCCAGGGGCGCGGGAAAGCCGTCGCGGGACAGGGGCCGTTCGGGGCGGTCAACCGGGTCACCGGGAACGTGGGGAACCCCCGGCGGAGCCGGTCAGCCGATGTTGGGGGGGTCCATGCGGACGTGGACCGGGTCGGAGGCGCCACGGGTGGCGCGAGCGATCTGGGCCTCTTTGAGGGCGGCGGCGAGGGCGGAGCCGGTGCCGGGGGGCACGCGGAGCAGTAGCCGTTCCCACTGCTCGCCGGGCGGCGGCTCCCCGTGGCGGCGGGTGCGGCCGGGGCCGGACGTGGGGACGGGCAGGGGCACGGGCCCGAGCTGGTCGGTACCCGGCGGGAGCCGCAAGGTGTCGAGGAGGTCGACCACGGCGGCCGGGGGCCCGACGACCGAGGCCATCCGGGAGACCGGCGGAAAGCGCAGCTCGGCGCGTTCGGCCAGCTCGCGCAGGGCGTGCCCGGCGGGGTCCCAGCGGACGAGGGCCTGGACGGGCCGCAGGGTCGGCTCGCCGAGGATGACGACGGTGCCGCCCTCGCCCGCGGGCCGTACGAGGGCGGCGGCGTGCGCCCAGCGCCGGAGCGCCTCCTCACCGGCGCGCAGGTCGGGCCGGTTCAGCAGCGCCCAGCCGTCGAGCAGCAGGGCCGCCGCGTAGCCGGTGTCGGCGACGGGTTCGGCGCCGGGGGTGGCGATGACCAGCGCGGGGGCCGCGCCGACCGAGGCGAGGACGGTGTCGCGCCCCGAGGTGCGTACCGGCACTTTGGGGAAGGCGCGCCCCAGTTCCTCGGCCGTGCGCCGCGCGCCCACGATCTGGGCGCGCAGCCGGAAGCCGCCGCACTCGGGGCAGTGCCAGTCGGCGGCGGGCCGCCCGCACCAGCCGCAGTGCGGGGTGCCGCCCTGCTCGCGGACTTCGAGCGGCCCGGCGCAGGCGGTGCACCGGGCGGGTTCGCGGCAGTTGTCGCAGGCGAGCCGGGGTACGTAGCCGCGGCGCGGCACCTGGACGAGGACCGGGCCGCGCGCCAGCGCCTCCCGCGTGACCTGCCAGGCGATCGACGGCAGCCGGGCGGCGCGCGCGGCCTCGTCCCTGGCCTGGTCGCCGTCGCCGACCGTGCGGATCAGCGGCGCCGCCGCCCGTACCTCGTCCCGGCCGGCCGCCAGCGGCAGCGCCCAGCCGCTGTCCACGAGCTGGGCCGCCTCGACGGTGCTGGTGAGGCCGCCGAGCAGGAACGCGGTCCGTTCCTCGGCGGCGCGCAGCAGCAGGACGTCACGGGCGTGCGGCTGCGGGGCGTGCGGCTCGGCGTGGCTGGAGTCGCCGTCGTCCCAGAGCGCGACGAGGCCGAGGTCGGTGACGGGCGCGAACATCGCGGCGCGGGTGCCGACGACGGCCCGTACCGCGCCGCGGCTGACGGCCAGCCACCGCCGGTACCGCTCCTCGGGGCCCGCGTCGGCGGTGAGCAGGACGTGGCGGCCCTCGCCGAGCAGTTCGGTCAGCGCCGCGTCGACCCGGGCGGCGGACCGGCCGTCGGGCAGTACGGCCAGGGCGCCGCGGCCAGAGGCGAGGGTGGTGGCGACGGCCACCGCCAGTTCGCGCGGCCAGTGCGGTCCGGGCAGCGCGAGCCAGACCGCGCGGGGCGTGTCGCCGCGGGCCAGCGCCTGGAGGTACGCGGGGCCCGTCGCGTACCGCTGCCAGCTCCCCGGCTCCGGCGCCGCCGGGTCCGGCAGCGGTCCCGGTGACGGGTCGCGCTCGGCGCGGGCCATCCTGGGCGGTACGGCGAGCTGGACGACGTCGGCGAGCGCTCCGGCGTACCGGTCCGCGACCTGGCGGCACAGCTTCAGCAGCGGCGGGGTCAGCACCTGTTCGGTCGACAGCACCTGCGCGAGCGGGGCGAGGGGGCCGCGGAAGTCGCTCTCGGCCCGCCGTTCGACGATGAAGCCGTCGTGCAGCGAGCCGCCTTCTCTCCTGCCCTTCACCACGCGCGCCCCGAAGCGGACCCTGACCCGTACGCCGGGTCTGGCCTCCTCGTCCATGGCCGCCGGCACCGCGTAGTCGAAGAACTGGTCCAGGTGGAGCAGCCCCTTGTCGACCAGCACCCGTGCCACCGGCAGCCCTTCGGCGAGGGCCGCCCCGCGCCATGTCCGCGGCTTGGCCTTGGGCTCCTTCGCCTTCTTGACGGTCTCCCGAATGAGCGCGAGCTGCTCCCCTGCGGGGGGCTCGGCGTCCTGACCGTTCTCGCTGCTCACCTTGCGATTCTTACAGACCCCTCGGACACACTCGCGCCGCCGCGAGACGGCGCCCCCATACCGGGGCGGGGGCGCCGTACGGACTTAGAGCCCGGCGGCCGAGCGCAGGGCGTCGACGCGGTCCGTCCGCTCCCAGGTGAAGTCCTCCAGTTCGCGGCCGAAGTGGCCGTAGGCGGCGGTCTGGGCGTAGATCGGGCGGAGCAGGTCGAGGTCGCGGATGATCGCGGCGGGCCGCAGGTCGAAGACCTGGCTGATGGCCTGCTCGATCTTCTCGACGTCGACGCTCGCGGTGCCGAAGGTCTCGACGAAGAGACCGACGGGCTCGGCCTTGCCGATGGCGTAGGCGACCTGGACCTCGCAGCGCGCGGCGAGCCCGGCGGCGACGACGTTCTTGGCGACCCAGCGCATGGCGTAGGCGGCGGAGCGGTCGACCTTGGACGGGTCCTTGCCCGAGAAGGCGCCGCCGCCGTGGCGGGCCATGCCGCCGTAGGTGTCGATGATGATCTTGCGGCCGGTGAGCCCCGCGTCACCCATGGGGCCGCCGATCTCGAAGCGGCCGGTGGGGTTGACCAGCAGCTTGTAGCCGTCGGTGTCGAGCTTGATGCCGTCGTCGAGCAGGGCCTTCAGCTCGACCTCGACGACGAATTCCCGGATGTCGGGCGCGAGCAGCGACTCCAGGTCGATGTCGGAGGCGTGCTGCGAGGAGACCACGACGGTGTCGAGGCGGACGGCCTTGTCGCCGTCGTACTCGATGGTGACCTGGGTCTTGCCGTCCGGGCGCAGGTACGGGATCTGGCCGTTCTTGCGGACCTCGGTCAGCCGCCTGGAAAGGCGGTGGGCGAGCGTGATCGGCAGCGGCATCAGCTCGGGCGTCTCGTCGGACGCGTAGCCGAACATCAGGCCCTGGTCGCCCGCGCCCTGCTTGTTCAGGTCGTCGTCGGTCGCGGCGGAACCCGCGACGCGCTTCTCGTACGCGGTGTCGACACCCTGTGCGATGTCAGGGGACTGCGCGCCGATGGACACCGAGACGCCGCAGGAGGCGCCGTCGAAGCCCTTCTTGGAGGAGTCGTAGCCGATCTCCAGGATCTTGTTGCGCACCAGGGTGGCGATATCGGCGTAGGCGGTGGTCGTGACCTCGCCCGCGATATGCACCTGACCGGTGGTGATCAGCGTCTCGACGGCGACCCGGGAGTGCGGGTCGGCCTTGAGGAGGGCGTCGAGGATGGTGTCGCTGATCTGGTCAGCGATCTTGTCTGGGTGTCCCTCGGTGACGGACTCCGAGGTGAACAGGCGGCGGGACACATCGCTCCCTGGGGTTGCAGCGGCTGCTGGCTGAATCTGGGCGGAGTGCGCAGGGCTGCGCCCGGCACTCCACTGCAAGCTTATAGTCCGCCGCCGCGGACGTGACACGGCATCTCGGCCTTTGGATTCGTGGCGGAACGCGTCATCACGCGTCCACCCGAGTGTCACTTTCCGGCAATCTCGCGCCGACAAGATCCCACACCCGGTCCGCGAGATCCTCCTTGGGCCCGTACGGTACGGGGGTCTCGCTGCCGTCGGCGCCCAGTACCACAGCCTCGTTCTCCTCGGTGCCGAACGCCTTGCCGTCACCCACTTCGTTGACGACGAGCAGATCACAACCCTTTCGGGTGAGCTTGGCGCGTCCGTTGACGAGGACGTCGTCGGTCTCGGCGGCGAAGCCGACGACGAGCTGTCCCGGCCGGGCGCGGTGCGCGGAGATCTCGGCGAGGATGTCGGCGTTGCGGACCAGGGTGATCGGCGCGGGCTCCTGGTCGTCCTTCTTCTTGATCTTGCCCGCCGCGTACCGCGCGGGGCGGAAGTCCGCGACGGCGGCGGCCATCACCACCACGTCGGCGTCGGCGGCGGCCTTGAGCACCGCTTCCCTGAGCTGTTCCGCGGTGCCGACGGTGACGACGTCGGCGCCGGCCGGGTCGGGGAGTCCGGTGTTGGCCGCGAGGAGGGTGACCCGGGCGCCGCGCGCCACGGCGGTACGGGCCAGCGCGTAGCCCTGCTTGCCGGAGGAGCGGTTGCCGAGGTAGCGGACCGGGTCGAGGGGTTCGCGGGTACCGCCCGCGCTGATCACCACATGGCGTCCGGCCAGGTCCGGCTCGGCGGGTCCCCGGCGCAGCACGCGGCGGCAGACCTCGTAGATCTCGGCGGGGTCGGGCAGCCGTCCCTTGCCGGTGTCGACGCCGGTCAGCCTGCCGACGGCGGGTTCGATGACGACGCAGCCCCGGCGCCGCAGGGTGGCGACGTTCTCCCGGGTGGCCGGGTGCTCCCACATCTCGGTGTGCATCGCGGGGGCGAAGACCACCGGGCAGCGGGCGGTCAGCAGGGTGTTGGTGAGCAGGTCGTCGGCGAGGCCGTGGGCGGCCTTGGCGAGCAGGTCGGCGGTGGCGGGGGCGACCACGACGAGGTCGGCGTGCTGGCCGATCCGTACGTGCGGGACCTCGTGGACGTCGTCCCAGACGCGGGTGGAGACCGGGTTGCCGGACAGCGCCGACCAGGTGGCCTCGCCGACGAAGTGCAGCGCGGACTCGGTGGGCACCACCCGCACGCCGTGCCCCGACTCGGTGAGCCGCCGCAGCAGCTCGCACGCCTTGTAGGCGGCGATGCCGCCGCTCACACCCAGCACGACCTGTGGTTTCGCCATCGTGTCTCCCGACCCGAGATCCGTCGTCCGAACCGTCCTGCGACCTGTCCCGCGACCCGTTCCGCGCGGGTCACCTGACACGTCCCATGACACACCACGGGCCCGGCGGTCGCTCCGCCGGGCCCGTGCTGAAACGCGTGTGGATGTGTGCTGGCGTCAGTGCGCGGGTGCCTCGACCGCTTCGGAGGTCAGCAGACCCGCGTTGATCTCGCGCAGCGCGATGGAGAGCGGCTTCTCGTGCACGTGGGTGTCCACGAGCGGGCCGACGTACTCCAGCAGGCCCTCACCGAGCTGGGAGTAGTACGCGTTGATCTGGCGCGCCCGCTTGGCGGCGTAGATCACCAGGCTGTACTTCGAATCGGTGGCTTCGAGCAGCTCGTCAATCGGAGGATTGATGATGCCCTCGGGCGTGGTGATGGAAGAGGACACGCTCTACCTACCCCTACTACTGATGGAAAACGGAAAAGACTGAGTCAGCTCAGTCAATCTGCATCAAGGCTAGCAGCTCACGCGCTACAGCCTCGACCGAGGTGTTGACAAGGGTCACGTCGAACTCGGCCTCGGCGGCCAGTTCGACCTTGGCCGCGCTCAGCCGTTCCTCGATCACCTCGGGCGATTCGGTGCCGCGCCCGGTGAGGCGGCGGACCAGTTCCTCCCAGCTCGGCGGCGCGAGGAAGACCAGGCGCGCCTCGGGCATCGACTCGCGGACCAGCCGGGCGCCCTGGAGGTCGATCTCCAGCAGCACGGGCTCGCCCGCGCCGAGCTTGTCGAGCACGGCCGCGCGGGGCGTGCCGTAGCGGTTCCCGGCGAATTCGGCCCACTCCAGCAGTTCGCCGTTGGCGACGAGCTTGTCGAACTCGTCGTCGTCCACGAAGTAGTACTGGACACCGTGCTGCTCGCCGGGGCGCGGCTTGCGCGTGGTGGCGGAGACCGACAGCCAGACGTCGGGGTGCACCGTGCGCAGGTGGGCGACGACCGTGCTCTTGCCGACCCCTGAGGGGCCGGAGAGCACGGTCAGTCGCGGGTGTCTGTCCGGGGGGGCCGGAGTGGCCCCCTGCGAAGCGAGGGGGCGGGCCGCCCCCCGGGAGACTGTAGAACTCATGGAGCGATTATCCCTGGTTCCCGGAGGTGCTGGTGCCGCGGCGGGGCAAAGCTTGCCGGGGGCACGAGGACCGTCAGGCGGAGGCGCCGCCGAACTCGCGCTCCAGGGACGCGATCTGGTTCGAGCCCAGACCACGGACGCGACGGCTCTCGGAGATCCCGAGCCGCTCCATGATCTGCTTGGCGCGCACCTTGCCGACGCCGGGCAGGGACTCCAGGAGAGCGGAGACCTTCATCTTGCCGATGACGTCGTTCTCCTGGCCCTGCTTGATGACCTCGTGCAGAGAGGCGCCGGAGTGCTTGAGCCGGTTCTTGACCTCGGCGCGCTCCCGGCGAGCCGCGGCGGCCTTTTCGAGCGCGGCAGCGCGCTGTTCAGGGGTAAGGGGCGGAAGAGCCACGCCTACGTCACCTCGGATGTAGAGCAATCGGATATGGACCGTGTGGTGGAGCACACTCCCCCCGCGTTTACGGGGCGAGAAGCGACGCGAGTGAACGTCGCCGCTCCTGTCGGAGACTAGCGGTCCGAACGGCTCAAGTCAGCGAGAACAGACGAAAAGTCCTGGTCAGACTCGATCCAGCGGGATATTTGGGGCAAAGCGGAACAGGTTTCTGCGTCAATTCGTTCGGTGGTTGAATCTGAACCTTCTTTTTGACGTTTAAACAGCGCGCGACCGGCCCCATCAGGGGCGCGACCGGGGCAACGTTTTGGGGTCCGTCCGGGCCCCGGAGGACCCGGACTCCCCTGCCGCGCACCGTCGTTGGGCCGCCTACCCCCGACCGGTACGGCTACCCGCCCGAGACCGCCGCGCGCACCTCGTCGGTGAAGCGCGCCGCCGCCTCGCGCAGTCCCGCCGCGTCGGGTCCGTGCCGCAGCACGTCCCGGCTGACGCTGGGCACCACATTGGCCACCGCGGAGCCGAACAGCGCCGGCAGTCCCGCGGGCGTGGCGCCCTGCGCCCCGATGCCGGGCGCCAGCAGCGGCCCGTTGATGTCGAGATCCGCGCCCGCCTCCGACAGCGTCGCGCCGACCACCGCGCCGACCGAACCCAGCGGCGTCACACCCGCGTTCTCGGCCGCCATGTGGTCGAGCATCACCTGCGCGACGGACGCGCCGCCCGCCGCCGTCGCCCGCTGCACCTCCGCGCCCTCCGGGTTGGAGGTCAGGGCGAGGACGAAGACCCCGGACCCCGAGATCCGCGCCGCGTCCAGCGCGGGCCGCAGCGACTCGAAGCCGAGATAGGGGCTGACCGTGACCGCGTCGGAGAACAGCGGCGAGTCCTTGTCCAGATACGTGGCGGCGTACGCGGCCATCGTCGAGCCGATGTCGCCGCGCTTGGCGTCCATCAGCACCAGGACGCCCGCGGCCCGCGCCTCGGCGACCGCCCGCTCCAGTACGGCGATACCGCGCGAGCCGAAGCGCTCGAAGAACGCCGACTGCGGTTTGAGGACCGCCGTACGGTCGGCCAGCGCCTCGACCACGGTCATCGTGAAGCGTTCGAGACCGGCCACGTCGTCGTTGAGGCCCCACGCGGTGAGCAGCGCGGCGTGCGGGTCGATGCCGACGCAGAGCTGTCCGCGGGTGTCCATGGCCCGGCGCAGCCGCGCGCCGAAGGGTTCGAGTTCCACCTGCGGCGGGGTCGGGGTCATACCGGCACCTTCCGTGTGTCGGCGCCGACGGCGTCGGCGAGCGTGGCGTACGGGCTGGTGGCCAGGCGGGCGGCCAGGCCCTTGTGGACCGCGCGCATCCAGAAGGGGCCCTGGTAGATGAAGGCGCTGTAGCCCTGCACCAGGGTGGCGCCCGCGAGAATCCGCTGCCAGGCGTCCTCCGCGTCGCGGATGCCGCCGACGCCGACCAGCGTGATCCGGTCGCCGACCCGCGCGTACAGCCTGCGCAGCACCTCCAGGGAGCGGTCGCCCAGCGGCGCGCCGGACAGCCCGCCGGTCTCCGCGGTCAGCCGGGGGTCGGACGCCAGGCCGAGGCCGTCCCTGGCGATGGTGGTGTTGGTGGCGATGATGCCGTCGAGGCCCAGATCCACGGCGAGGTCGGCGACGGCGTCCACGTCCTCGTCCGCCAGGTCGGGCGCGATCTTGACCAGCAGCGGCACGCGGCGGTCGGTCACCGTACGGTCGGCGGCCTCGCGTACCGCCGCCAGCAGCGGGCGCAGGGCGGCGGTCGCCTGGAGATTGCGCAGTCCCGGCGTGTTCGGCGAGGACACGTTGACCACCAGGTAGTCGGCGTGCGCGGCCAGCCGCTCGGTGGACGTCACGTAGTCGGCCGCCGCCGCCTCCTCCGGGACCGTCTTGGTCTTGCCGATGTTGACGCCGACGGTGGTACGGAAGACCGGTCGCCGGGCGGCGAGCCGGTCCGCGACGGCGGCGGACCCGTCGTTGTTGAAGCCCATCCGGTTGATCAGCGCGCTGTCGGCGACCAGCCGGAACAGCCGGGGCCGCGGATTGCCGGACTGGCCCTGCGCGGTGACCGTGCCGATCTCGACGTGGTCGAAGCCGAGCATGGCCATCGCGTCGATGGCGACCGCGTTCTTGTCGAACCCGGCCGCCAGCCCGAACGGGCCGTGCATCCGCAGGCCCAGGGCCTCGGTATGCAGCGACGCGTAGCGCGGCGCGAGCGCCGCCGCGACGAAGGTGCGCAGGACGGGGATCCGCGCCACCAGCCGGATCCACCGGAAGGCCAGGTGATGGGCGCTCTCGGCGTCCATGCGCCGGAAGAAGAGCCGGAAGAAGAGGTGGTACATCGTGTAGCGGTCATCTCCTCGGAGGGGGATGCGCCCCGGAAGGGGCGCGGGGAACTGCGCGCACAGCGGGCGCCGGGCCGCAGCTCACCCCTCGCGCGCCGCGATCAGATGCCGCGCGTGCTCCTGCAAGGAGCGCACCCCGATGTCGCCGCGCGTCAAGGCGTCGATGCCCTGGACGGCCGCGGCGAGCGCCTGGACCGTGGTCAGGCAGGGGATGCCGCGGGCGACGGCGGCGGTGCGGATGTCGTAGCCGTCCAGACGTCCGCCGGTGCCGAAGGGGGTGTTGACGATGAGGTCGACCTCGCCCTCGTGGATGAGGGTGACGACGGTCGGCTCGCCCTCGGGTCCCACGCCCTCGCTCTGCTTGCGCACGACCCGCGCCTCGATGCCGTTGCGCCGCAGGACTTCCGCGGTGCCCGAGGTGGCCAGCAGTTCGAAGCCGTGCTCGATCAGCGCGCGGGCCGGGAAGATCAGCGCGCGCTTGTCGCGGTTGGCGACCGAGATGAAGGCGCGGCCCTTGGTGGGCAGCGCGCCGTACGCCCCGGCCTGCGACTTGGCGTACGCGGTGCCGAAGACCGCGTCGATGCCCATGACCTCGCCGGTGGAGCGCATCTCCGGGCCGAGGATGGTGTCGACGCCCCGGCCCTGCATGTCGCGGAACCGCGACCAGGGCAGCACCGCTTCCTTGACGGAGATCGGCGCGTCCAGCGGCAGGGTGCCGCCGTCGCCCGTCGTCGGCAGCAGGCCCTCGGCGCGCAGTTCCGCGACAGTGGCGCCGAGCGAGATCCGCGCGGCGGCCTTGGCCAGCGGCACCGCGGTCGCCTTGGAGGTGAAGGGGACGGTACGGGAGGCGCGCGGGTTGGCCTCCAGTACGTAGAGGATGTCCCCGGCGAGCGCGAACTGGATGTTGATCAGGCCGCGTACGCCGACTCCGGCGGCGATGGCCTCGGTGGAGGCGCGCAGCCGCTTGATGTCGTGGCCGCCGAGCGTGATCGGCGGCAGGGCGCACGCGGAGTCGCCGGAGTGGATGCCGGCTTCCTCGATGTGCTCCATGACGCCGCCGAGGTACAGCTCGTGGCCGTCGTAGAGCGCGTCCACGTCGATCTCGATGGCGTCGTCGAGGAAGCGGTCGACGAGCACGGGGCGGTCGGGGCTGATCTCGGTGGACTCGGCGATGTAGGAGGCGAGCCGGGTCTCGTCGTAGACGATCTCCATGCCGCGCCCGCCGAGCACGTACGAGGGGCGGACGAGCACCGGGTAGCCGATCTCGTCGGCGATGGCCTTGGCGCCGTCGAAGGTGACGGCGGTGCCGTGCTTGGGCGCGGGCAGTCCGGCGGCGGCCAGCACGCGGCCGAAGGCGCCGCGGTCCTCGGCGAGGTGGATGGCCTCGGGCGAGGTGCCGACGACCGGCACCCCGTTGTCCTTGAGGGCCTGCGCCAGGCCGAGCGGGGTCTGGCCGCCGAGCTGCACGATGACACCGGCGACCGGGCCCGCGAGCGTCTCGGCGTGCACGATCTCCAGGACGTCCTCCAGGGTGAGCGGCTCGAAGTAGAGCCGGTCGGAGGTGTCGTAGTCGGTGGAGACGGTCTCCGGGTTGCAGTTGACCATCACGGTCTCGTACCCGGCGTCGTGCAGCGCGAAGGAGGCGTGGACGCAGGAGTAGTCGAACTCGATGCCCTGGCCGATCCGGTTGGGCCCGGAGCCGAGGATGATCACGGCGGCCTTCTCGCGCGGCGCGACCTCGCTCTCCTCGTCGTAGGACGAGTAGAAGTACGGGGTGTCGGCGGCGAATTCGGCGGCGCAGGTGTCGACGGTCTTGTAGACCGGGCGGATGCCGAGCGCGTGCCTGACCTCGCGGACGACGTCCTCGCGCAGGGAGCGGATGCCGGCGATCTGGGCGTCGGAGAAGCCGTGCCGCTTGGCGTCGGCGAGCAGTTCGGGGTCGAGGCGGTCGGCCGCGGCCAGTTCGACGGCGTACTCGTGGATCAGGAAGAGCTGGTCCACGAACCAGGGGTCGATCTTTGTGGCGTCGAAGACCTCTTCCGGGGTGGCCCCGGCGCGGATCGCGGTCATGACGGTGTTGATCCGGCCGTCGGTGGGGACGGCGGCGGTGGCCAGCAGCGCTTCCTTGTCCGCGGCGGAGACCGGGGTCACGAAGTCGAACTGCGAGCCCTTCTTCTCCAGCGAGCGCAGCGCCTTGTTGAGCGCCTCGGTGAAGTTGCGGCCGATGGCCATGGCCTCGCCGACCGACTTCATGGTGGTGGTGAGGGTGGCGTCGGCGGCCGGGAACTTCTCGAAGGCGAAGCGCGGCACCTTGACGACGACGTAGTCCAGCGTCGGTTCGAAGGACGCGGGGGTCTTCTCGGTGATGTCGTTGGGGATCTCGTCGAGCGTGTAGCCGACGGCCAGGCGGGCGGCGATCTTCGCGATCGGGAAGCCGGTGGCCTTGGAGGCGAGCGCGGAGGAGCGGGAGACGCGCGGGTTCATCTCGATGACGATGACCCGGCCGTCCTCGGGGTTGACCGCGAACTGGATGTTGCAGCCGCCGGTGTCGACGCCGACCTCGCGGATGACGGCGATGCCGATGTCCCGCAGGATCTGGTACTCGCGGTCGGTGAGGGTCATCGCGGGCGCGACGGTGATGGAGTCGCCGGTGTGCACACCCATCGGGTCGAAGTTCTCGATGGAGCAGACGACCACGACGTTGTCGTGCTTGTCGCGCATCAGCTCCAGCTCGTACTCCTTCCAGCCGAGGATGGACTCCTCCAGGAGCACCTCGGTGGTCGGCGAGAGGGTCAGGCCCTGGCCGGCGATGCGGCGCAGTTCGTCCTCGTCGTGCGCGAAGCCGGAGCCCGCGCCGCCCATGGTGAAGGAGGGGCGGACGACGACGGGGTAGCCGCCGAGGGTGTCGACGCCGGCGAGCACGTCGTCCATGGTGTGGCAGATCACCGAGCGGGCGGAGTCGCCGTAGCCGATCTTCGCCTTGACGGCCTCGACGACGCCCTTGAACAGGTCGCGGTCCTCGCCCTTGTTGATCGCCTCGACGTTGGCGCCGATCAGCTCGACGCCGTACTTGGTGAGGACGCCGTTGTCGTGCAGCGAGATCGCGGTGTTGAGCGCGGTCTGGCCGCCGAGGGTGGGCAGCAGCGCGTCGGGGCGCTCCTTGGCGATGATCTTCTCGACGAATTCCGGGGTGATCGGCTCGACGTACGTGGCGTCGGCGATCTCCGGGTCGGTCATGATCGTGGCGGGGTTGGAGTTGACGAGGATGACCCGCAGGCCCTCGGACTTGAGGACCCGGCACGCCTGGGTGCCTGAGTAGTCGAACTCGGCGGCCTGGCCGATGACGATCGGGCCGGAGCCGATGACCAGGACGGACTGGATATCGGTGCGCTTAGGCACGCTGGCCCTCCATCAGGGAAACGAAGCGGTCGAACAGGTAGGCGGCGTCGTGCGGTCCCGCCGCCGCCTCCGGGTGGTACTGGACGCTGAAGGCGGGCCGGTCGAGCAGCCGCAGACCCTCCACCACGTCGTCGTTGAGGCAGACGTGGCTGACCTCGGCGCGGCCGTACGGGGTGTCGCTGACCCGGTCGCGCGGCGCGTCCACGGCGAAGCCGTGGTTGTGCGCGGTGACCTCGACCTTGCCGGTGCCGCGGTCCTGCACCGGCTGGTTGATGCCGCGGTGGCCGTACTTGAGCTTGTACGTGCCGAAGCCGAGCGCCCGGCCGAGGAGCTGGTTGCCGAAGCAGATGCCGAACAGCGGGGTCCCGCGCTCCAGGACGGCCTGGATGACGGTGAGGTCGGCGGTGGCCGGGTCGCCGGGGCCGTTGGACAGGAAGACGCCGTCGGGCACGACCGCGTAGACGTCCTCGACGCTCGCGTCCGCGGGCAGGACGTGCACCTCGATGCCGCGCTCGGCCATCCGGTGCGGGGTCATGCCCTTGATGCCGAGGTCGAGGGCCGCGACGGTGAAGCGCTTCTCCCCGATCGCCGGGACGACGTAGGTCTGCCGGGTGGCGACCTCGGCGGACAGGTCGGCGCCGGTCATCTCGGGGGCCTGCCGGACCCTGGCGAGCAGCGTGCCGTCGTCGGCCAGTGCCTCGCCGGAGAAGATGCCGACCCGCATGGCGCCGCGTTCGCGCAGGTGGCGGGTGAGGGCGCGGGTGTCGATGCCGCTGATGCCGACCACGCCCTGGGTGGTCAGCTCCTCGTCGAGCGAGCGCCGCGAGCGCCAGTTGGACGGGGTGCGGGCGGGGTCGCGTACGACGTAGCCGGACACCCAGATGCGGGACGACTCGGCGTCCTCGTCGTTGACGCCGGTGTTGCCGACGTGCGGGGCGGTCATGACGACGACCTGGCGGTGGTACGAGGGATCCGTGAGCGTTTCCTGGTAGCCGGTCATACCGGTGGAGAAGACGGCCTCGCCGAAGGTCTCCCCCACCGCCCCGTAGGCACGGCCGCGGAAGGTGCGGCCGTCCTCCAGGACGAGTACGGCGGGTGCGGTGGCCGCCCGGACGGAGGTCGTCATTGTGCGCCTTCCTTCTTTGCCTGTTGTTCGGCCGGGCCGACGCCCGGTGTGTGGTCCGCGAAGGCGACGTCCGCCGCCCGTCGGCCGGGGGCGTCCTCGCCGCCGCTGACGCGGTTGATCTCCGCGACCCAGGCCGGGTGCTGCGCGGCCTGGTCGGCGCGGAAGCCGGAGTCGATGAGGGTGCCGCCGTGCTCCCAGGTGACGACCAGCAGGCCGCCTTCGGTGAGGACCTTGCCCGCGATGCCCTTGTCGAGGCGGGCGCCGCGCAGGGCGGCGGCCGGGACGAAGAAGCCGGGGGCGCCGACGCGGTCGGCGTCCAGGCCCTCCTCGGTGAGGGTGAGCGTCACCTTGCTGCGTACGCCGAGGCCGTGGGCGACGATCCGGTCCAGCCACTGCCCCGCGGTGGTGCTGCCGTGGTAGCGGCCGTCGAATTCCAGGAGCGGTTCGCCGGTCTCCTCGGGGGCCTGCGGGAGTGCGGGCAGACCGCCCTGGAGGGTGCGGCGCCACTGCCAGCCCTGGCGCATCAGCCAGTACAGCAGGCCGACGAACAGGGCGAGGCCGACGATCCAGCCGATCCGGTCGGTCCAGTCGGTGACCTTCGCCGAGTGCTTGTCCGCGGCCCGCGCCGTACCGGCCGCCAGCAGTGTCAGAGGTGTCACGTGAGCTTCCCGTCCATGACCGTCGCCTGGCCCCGCAGGAAGGTGGCGTGCACCCGGCCCGGCAGTTCGCGTCCCTCGTAGGGGGTGTTGCGGCTGCGGGAGGCGAAGCCCGCGGGATTGACCACCCCACGGTATGCGGGATCGACCAGGACGAGGTTGGCGGGCTCGCCCTCGGCGAGCGGCCGTCCGTGGCCCGCGAGCCGTCCGATGACGGCGGGCCTGGCCGACATGCGGTCGGCGACGCCCGCCCAGTCCAGCAGTCCGGTGTCGACCATGGTGTGCTGCACGACGGACAGCGCGGTCTCCAGGCCCACCATGCCCATGGCGGCGGCGGCCCACTCGCAGTCCTTGTCCTCGTGCGGGTGCGGTGCGTGGTCGGTGGCCACACAGTCGATGGTGCCGTCGGCCAGGGCCTCGCGCAGCGCGAGCACGTCCGCCTCGGTGCGCAGCGGCGGGTTGACCTTGTAGACCGGGTTGTACGTACGCACCAGCTCGTCGGTGAGCAGCAGGTGGTGGGGGGTGACCTCGGCGGTGACGTCCCAGCCCTTGGACTTGGCCCAGCGGACGAGTTCGACGGAGCCCGCGGTGGACAGGTGGCAGATGTGCACGCGGGAGCCGACGTGCGCGGCGAGCAGGATGTCGCGGGCGATGATCGACTCCTCGGCGACGGCGGGCCAGCCGGTCAGGCCCAGTTCGCCGGAGACGGTGCCCTCGTTCATCTGGGCGCCCTCGGTGAGCCGGGGCTCCTGCGCGTGCTGGGCGACGACGCCGTCGAACGCCTTCACGTACTCCAGCGCGCGGCGCATGATCACCGCGTCGTCCACGCACTTGCCGTCGTCGGAGAAGACCCGTACCCGGGCGGCCGAGTCGGCCATGGCGCCCAGTTCGGCGAGCTGCTTGCCCTCCAGGCCGACGGTGACGGCGCCGACCGGCTGCACGTCGCAGTAGCCGGACTCCTTGCCGAGCCGCCAGACCTGCTCGACGACGCCCGCGGTGTCGGCGACGGGGAAGGTGTTGGCCATGGCGTGCACGGCGGTGTAGCCGCCGATCGCGGCGGCCCTGGTGCCGGTCAGCACGGTCTCGGAGTCCTCGCGGCCCGGCTCGCGCAGGTGGGTGTGGAGGTCGACCAGGCCGGGCAGCAGGACCATCCGGCCCTCGCCGTCGACCACGGTGGCGCCCTCGGTCCCGTCGCCGGACAGGCCCGCGCCGATCCCGGCGATGGTCTCGCCGTCGATCAGGACGTCCTGCGGCTCGCCGCCCAGTACCTTCGCGCCACGGATCAGGATCTTGCTCATGGTTACTTGCTCTCCTCGGTACGGGCGGGGCCGGTCGTCGCGGGTGCGGTCTCGGGGACGGGCGCGGTGGTGGCGATGGCCGGTTCCGAGCCGCCGAGCAGCAGGTACAGCACGGCCATCCGGGTGCTGACGCCGTTGGCGACCTGCTCCACGACGGTGCAGCGCGGCGAGTCGGCGACCTCGGCGGTGATCTCCATGCCGCGGTTCATCGGCCCCGGGTGCATGACGATGGCGTGCTCGGGCAGCACCGCCATCCGCAGCCCGTCCACGCCGTAACGCCGGGTGTACTCGCGCTCGGTGGGGAAGAAGGCGGCGTTCATCCGCTCGCTCTGCACGCGCAGCATCATCAGCGCGTCGGTCTTGGCGAGCACCGCGTCGAGGTCGTAGCTGACCTCGCACGGCCACTGCTCGACGCCGATCGGCAGCAGGGTCGGCGGGGCGACCAAGGTGACGCGCGCGCCGAGGGTGTTGAGCAGCAGCACGTTGGAGCGGGCGACCCGGCTGTGCAGGATGTCGCCGACGATGGTGACGCGGCGGCCCTCCAGGTCGCGGCCGACGCCGGACAGGTGGCGGCGCATGGTGAAGGCGTCCAGCAGTGCCTGCGTGGGGTGTTCGTGGGTGCCGTCGCCCGCGTTGACCACCGAGCCGTTGATCCAGCCGGAGGTGGCCAGGCGGTGCGGCGCGCCGGACGAGCCGTGCCGGATGACGACGGCGTCGGCGCCCATCGCCTCCAGCGTCAGCGCGGTGTCCTTGAGGGATTCGCCCTTGGAGACCGAGGAGCCCTTGGCGGAGAAGTTGATGACGTCGGCGGAGAGCCGCTTGGCGGCGGCCTCGAAGGAGATGCGGGTCCGCGTCGAGTCCTCGAAGAAGAGGTTGACGACGGTACGGCCGCGCAGGGTGGGCAGTTTCTTGATGGGCCGGTCGGCGACGCGGGCCATTTCCTCGGCGGTGTCGAGTACGAGGAGGGCGTCGTCGCGGCTGAGGTCGGCGGCCGAGATCAGGTGGCGCTTCATGCGGGTCACTCCGGGGGTGCTGGGGCGGGTCAGGGCGCGCGGAAGCACAGGACCCCGGCGGGGGTCCTGTCCTGGGTGCGCTAGTCGTCCGCCGGGAGGCCCTCGCGCGGCGCCGCGTCGTCCCGGTCCCGGCGGTCGCGCCGGTCGCGGTCCTTGTCGTCCTTCTGGCCGAGCAGGACGGTGTCGCGGCCGTCCTCCTCGGTGAGCTGGACCTTGACGGTCTCGCGCAGCGAGGTGGGCAGGTTCTTGCCGACGTAGTCGGCCCTGATCGGCAGTTCACGGTGGCCGCGGTCGACCAGGACCGCGAGCTGTACGGCGCGGGGGCGGCCGATGTCGTTGAGCGCGTCGAGGGCGGCGCGGATGGTGCGGCCGGAGAAGAGCACGTCGTCGACGAGGACGACGAGCCTGCCGTCGATCCCGGTGGCCGGGATCTCGGTGCGGGCCAGCGCGCGCGCCGGGTGCAGCCGCAGGTCGTCGCGGTACATGGTGATGTCGAGGGAGCCGACGGCCGTCGTGCGGCCGGTGATCTCGGCGAGCTTGGCCGCCAGGCGCTGCGCCAGGTAGACGCCGCGGGTCGGGATGCCGAGGAGCACCACGTCGTCCGCGCCCTTGGCGCGTTCCACGATCTCGTGGGCGATACGGGTGAGGACGCGCGCGATGTCGGGTGCTTCGAGCACCGGACGGGCGGGCGCGGGGTTCCACTCGGCGGTATCGCGGTCTTCCGGGGTACTGCGGTCTTCGACCATGGGTCGGGGACCTCCTTCCCCGCCTCACGGGACGGGCATTAAAGGACGTCAGGGGTACGCGGCAACGGTATCAGGTGGCGCAGAGCGCCCAGGTCAGCGACCGATCGGCCCTTTCCGGCTTGACGAGCACGGATTACGCTGCGTAACCTCACAGTGAGTCACCGAGTTTCCGTCCGGGGAGCCATATGTCCAGCGATTACGCCAAGCAGCTCGGAGCAAAGCTCCGGGCCATCCGCACGCAGCAGGGCCTGTCCCTGCACGGCGTCGAGGAGAAGTCCCAGGGCCGCTGGAAGGCAGTGGTCGTGGGCTCGTACGAGCGCGGCGACCGTGCCGTGACCGTGCAGCGACTCGCCGAGCTTGCGGACTTCTACGGAGTTCCGGTCCAGGAGTTGCTGCCGGGTACGACCCCCGGCGGGGCGGCCGAGCCGCCCCCGAAGCTCGTCCTCGACCTGGAGCGCCTGTCCCAGGTCCCGCCGGAGAAGGCCGGGCCTCTCCAGCGGTACGCCGCCACGATCCAGAGCCAGCGCGGCGACTACAACGGCAAGGTGCTGTCGATCCGCCAGGACGACCTCCGCACCCTGGCCGTGATCTACGACCAGTCGCCGTCCGTACTCACCGAGCAGCTCATCGGCTGGGGCGTCCTCGACGCCGACGCGCGGCGCGCGGTCCAGCACGAAGAGGGCTAGGCGCCCGGCTCGCCCGAATAGTGCAGAAACGTCCCGCCGCCCGGTGCGGACCCCTTCCCGGGGCCCGCACCGGGCGGCTCCGCGTTCCGGGGCGCCGGCCCCGAGGGGCGCGGTCCGCCGCGACGTGTCCCGCGGTTCCCCACACCCCTGACGGGTCCGCCCTCCCGTCTTCCGGGCAGCGGACGACTCCCCGGGGGCGCGGGGAACCGCGTCCCCGGGGGGCGCGGGGAACCGCGCACTCAGCCGACGCGGCGCCGCACTCGGGACGACACCGCAAGCGGCACCCCCGGGGTCCTGGTCACCGCGACGGGGCCGGGAGGTAGCCCGCGGGGCAGGTGCTGAAGGTGCCACGGCCATGCGTGCGGCTCCGCAGCCCGGTGGCGTAACCGAACAGCTCGGCCAGGGGGACGGTCGCCGTGAGGACCGTGGAGCCCATGGCCACCGCGCCGGAGGCGGTCACCCGGCCGCGGCGCGCGGCCAGGTCGCCGAGGACGGCGCCCACGGCGCTCTCGGGCACGGTGACCGTCACCTCGGTCACCGGTTCCAGCAGCACCATCGCGGAGGCCCGCAGCGCCTCGCGGAGCGCGAAACGGCCCGCCGTGCGGAAGGCCAGCTCCGAGGAGTCCTTCGCATGGGTCGCCCCGTCCGTCAGCGTGACGCGCACCCCCGTCACGAGGTGACCGCCCAGCGGCCCCTGCGCGAGAGCGTCACGGCAGCCGTCCTCGACCGCGCGAACGTACTCGCGCGGCACCCGGCCACCGGTCACCGTCGAGGTGAACACGAACTCCTCCTCCCCCTCCTCGGCGCCGAGCGGCGCCACATCGATGACGACATGGGCGAACTGCCCCGCCCCGCCGTCCTGTTTGACATGCCGGTGGACATGGCCCGTCACCCCGCGGACGACCGTCTCCCGGTAGGCGACCTGCGGGCGGCCGACGCCGACCTCCAGGCCGTGGGCGCGGCGGATCTTCTCCACCGCGACCTCCAGGTGCAGTTCGCCCATGCCCGCGAGCACCATCTGGCCGGTCTCGGGATCGGTCCTGACAGCGAGCGACGGGTCCTCCTCGACCAGCCGTGCGAGCGCCGACACCAGCCGTTCGGTGTCGGTGTTGCGGGCGGCCTCGACCGCGACGGAGACGACCGGGTCGGCCGCCACCGGGGGTTCGAGCACCAGCGGGGCGCCCGGCGCGCACAGCGTGGTGCCCGCGCGGGCGGCCTTCGGCCCGACCACCGCGACGATGTCCCCGGCGACCGCCTGTTCCAGCTCGGTCTGCCGGTCGGCGTGCAGCCGCAGGATGCGGCCGATCCGCTCGCCGCGCCCGGTGCCCGCGTCCAGCACCGTGTCTCCCTTCCTGATCGTTCCCGCGTAGATCCGCAGGCAGGTCAGCCGCCCGGTGGCGGTCGAGTTGACCTTGAACACCAGCCCGGCGAAGGGTTCCGCCGGGTCGGCCGCGCGTTCGCGCGTTTCGCCGTCGAGCGTGCCCCGGACCGGGGGCACGTCCAGCGGCGACGGCAGATAGGCCGCCACCGCGTCCAGCAGCGGTTCGATGCCGCGGTCGCGGTAAGCCGAGCCGCAGAGGACCACGACGCCCTCTCCGCCGCGGGTGAGGTCGCGCAGGGCCGCCGTCAGGGTCGGCTCCGACAGCGCCGAGCGCGCGCAGAATTCCTCCAGCGCGGCCGGGTGCAGCTCCGCCACCGTCTCCTCCAGCAGCCGTCGCCGCCGGTCCGCCTCCTGCTTCAGCTCGTCGGGCACCGCGCCTTCGCGCGGGCCGCCGCCGTCCGTCCAGACCAGGGCGCGCATCCGCAGCAGGTCGACGACGCCCGTGAAGCCGTCCTCCCGGCCGATCGGGAGCTGGACGACCAGCGGGACGGTGTGCAGCCGCCGTCGGATGGAGTCGACCGCCCGGTCCAGATCGGCGCCCGCGCGGTCCAGCTTGTTGACGAAGACGATCCGCGGCACGCCGTGCCGGTCCGCCTGCCGCCACACCGACTCGCTCTGCGGCTCGACGCCCGCTACGGCGTCGAACACGGCGATGGCGCCGTCGAGCACCCGCAGCGAGCGCTCCACCTCGTCGGCGAAGTCGACGTGCCCCGGGGTGTCGATCAGGTTGAACCAGTGCCCGTCCCACTCGCAGCTCACCGCGGCGGCGAAGATGGTGATGCCGCGGTCGCGCTCCTGGGAGTCGAAGTCGGTGACGGTCGTCCCGTCGTGGACCTCGCCGCGCTTGTGGGTGGCGCCGGTGAGGTAGAGGAACCGTTCGGTGACGGTGGTCTTGCCCGCGTCCACGTGGGCGAGGATGCCCAGGTTCCTGACGTCGGCGAGTGCCGGTACGGACGGACGGTTCGGGTTGCTGCGCACGGCCTGTGACCTTTCGGATGATCCGGTGAGGTGGCGGCGCGATTGTCGTGACGTACGACCGATGTGGCCCCGTCCGGAGAGCCGTGAAGCCGCGCGGCCGTAGCGCCGAGCCGCGCCCGGGTGTCCGGGCGTACGGGTACGGCGGCGGGCCTGGCAGGCAGGGCGGCGGGGAGGCGGGGTCGAGCGGATCGGTCGGGGGCCCGACGGGGTCAGGCGGGCGTCACGGGGCCACGGTGCCGGCCGCGCAGCGGGCACCGGGCGGACCGAGACACCAGAATCACCCGGTGCCGGGTCGGGGGAACGACGACTGCGCTGCGGTGACGCACGGCCGGGCTCCCCTCACTGGTCCGTTCACTCGTCATGGCACGCGCCGTCCGATGGTGGCGGCGCGGGGACGCGTGCCGAGTGTAGGGAGGCGGCTCCGGTCGCCGCACCGGGTTTTTCCGGTGCGGCGGGTCGGGGTCTGTGGCGGGCGGCGTCAGGCCGGGGCGCTCGCGTACATCCGGGAGATGACCTCGGGCAGCAGGCGTTCGGTGAGGCGCGGGGGCAGGGCCTGGAGGACGGCGAGGACGGGGGCCATGCGGTCGGGCAGCGCGCCGCCGGGGCCGACGCCCGCGAGTTGGAGGGCGAGCGCCACCTCGTCGGGGCCGAGGGTGTCCGGGTCGAGCGCGGCGGCCAACTCCACGAGTCCGGGGTCGACGGCGGTCGGGCCGTACGCGCGGGCCCTGGTCACGGCGTCGGCCAGCTGGGCGAGGAGTTCGTCGATCCGGTCCGGGTCCGCGACGGCGGCGGTGACCGTGAGGTGCACATTGGACGGTGAGCCGCCGAAGGCGGGCTGCGGCTGGAGGTACCAGCCGAGCAGCCGCATCTCGTCCGCGACCACGAACGGGTCGAGCGCCGGGTCGGCGGAGGCGACGGCCACCAGCGACGCCTCGGGGGCGCCGAGCACCCGCAGCCCCTCGATCCGGCCGATCCCCTCGACCAGCCGTACGGTCGCCGCGTGCACGCGGCGGGACAGGTCGGTGTACCCGTCGGTGCCGACCCTGCGCAGCACCGCCCAGGCGGCGGCGAGCGGCCCGGCGGACTTGGTGCCCTGCAAGGTCGCGTTGACGACCGGGTAGCCCGGCCAGGAGGCGTGCGCGAACCAGCCGTGCCTGCGCAGTTCCGCGTCCCGGAAGAGCAGCACGGAGGCGCCCTTGGGCGTGTAGCCGTACTTGTGCAGGTCGACCGAGAGCGAGGTGACGCCGGGCACCGCGAGGTCGAAGGCGGGCGGCGGCGCGATGCCGTCGGCCAGCCGCCGGTGCGCCAGGTACCAGCCGCCGATACAGGCGTCCACGTGGCACAGCGTGCCGCGTTCGGCTGCGGCCCGCGCCACCTCGGCGACCGGGTCGAGCACGCCGTGCGCGTAGGAGGGCGCGGAGACGACGACGAGGGCGGTACGGGGGCCGATGGCGGCTGTCATGTCCTCGGCCCGCACCCGGAAGGTCTCCGGGTCCACCGGGACGCTCACGACGGTGAGTCCGAAGAGCGCCGCGGCCTTGTGGAAGGCGGCGTGCGCGGTGACGGGGAGCACGATCTCGGGGGCGGTGACGCCGCGCGTCCTGCGGGCGTGCTCGCGGGCGGTGAGAACGGCCAGCAGGCAGCTCTCGGTGCCGCCGCTGGTGAAGGTGCCCGCCGTCCGCGGGCCGCCGCCGAGCACGGCCGCCGCCCGCCCCACGACGTCGTTCTCCAGCGCGACCACGCTGGGGAAGGCGGTCATGTCGAGGCCGTTGACGCCCGCGAAGGCGGCCTGGGCGCTCGCCGCCAGATCGTCGAGCCCGTCGAGTCCCGCGTCGTAGACGTACGCCATCGTCCGTCCGCCGTGCACGGGCAGGTCGGCGGCGCGCAGTCCGGCGAGGTGCTTCAGGATCGCGTCGTCGGTCCGGTCGTCCGTTTCGTCCATGCGCGGGAATCTAGGCCAGCGCCAGGACACACACCAGGCCCGAAGCAGAATATTGTTCAACTTCTGCTTCGGGCCCGGAAGGACGGGCCGGGCGCTCGGGCGCGGTTCCTACCGCTTGAGCGTCGGCTTCAGTTCCATCAGCCGGGCCAGCAGCCCGTTGACGAAGGCCGGTGACTCGTCGGTGGAGAACTCCTTGGCGAGCTGCACCGCCTCGTCCAGCACGACCGCGTCCGGGACGTCGTCCTCCCAGAGCAGCTCGTACGTGCCGAGCCTCAGCACATTGCGGTCCACGACCGGCATCCGGTCGAGCGACCAGCCGACGGAGTAGCTGGACAGCAGTTCGTCGATCCGCTCGGCGTGCGCCTCGCAGCCCTCGACGAGCTGCATCGTGTACTCGGTGACCGGCGGCTGCCGGTCGTCGGTCCTGGCGAGCCGGATCCAGTCCGCCATGGCGGTCTTGGGGTCGACGCCCCGCTGTTCCGCCTCGAAGAGGATCTGGAAGGCCCGCTTGCGGGCCTTGTTCCGGGCAGCCACGGTTAGCTGTTCACCCGGCCGAGGTAGTCGCCCGTACGGGTGTCGACCTTGACCTTCTCACCCGTGGTGATGAAGAGCGGGACGCCGATCTCGTAACCGGTCTCCAGGCGGGCGGGCTTGGAGCCGCCGGTGGAGCGGTCGCCCTGGACGCCGGGCTCGGTGTACTCGATGACCAGCTCGACGGAGGCGGGCAGCTCGACGTAGAGCGCGGAGCCCTCGTACATCGCCACGACCGCCTCGAAGCCCTCGAGGAGGTAGTTGGCGGCGTCGCCGACCGTCTCGGGCGCGATGATGATCTGGTCGTAGGTCTCGGTGTCCATGAAGACGAAGTCGGTGCCGTCCTTGTAGGAGAACTGCATGCCGCGCTTGTCGACGTTGGCGGTCTCGACCTTCACGCCCGCGTTGAAGGTCTTGTCGACGACCTTCCCGGAGAGCACGTGCTTCAGCTTGGTGCGCACGAAGGCGGGGCCCTTGCCGGGCTTGACGTGCTGGAACTCGACTACGGTCCAGAGCTGGCCGCTGTCGAGCTTGAGCACGAGGCCGTTCTTGAGGTCGTTCGTGGTGGCCACGGTTGCGGAATCTCCTGAAAGTGCTGCTTCGGGGACCGAGGAGGGCACGCGCCCGTCACAGGGCGAGCAGTTCCTTGGTCGTGATGGTGAGTAGCTCGGGCCCGCCGTCCGCCAGTGGACGTACGACGAGTGTGTCGTCGATGCGGACACCGCCGCGGCCCGGAAGGTGGACCCCCGGTTCGACGGTGACCGGCACGCAAGCGTCCAGTTTACCCATGGCCGCAGGTGACAGCCGAGGGTCCTCGTCGATTTCCAGACCCACGCCGTGTCCCGACCACTGTGCCAGACCCTCCGCGTGGCCGGCGGCGGTGAGCGGGCTCCGGGTCGCGTGGTCGACGTCTCGGCAGGCCACACCGGGTGCGAGCGCCTCGCGGCCGGCCCGCTGGGCGGCGAACACCAGCTCGTAGAGGTCGATCTGCCAGGCTGCTGGAGCGGTGCCGATGACGAACGTACGGCCGACTTCGCAGCGGTAGCCGCGGTAGCGGGCGCCGAGCCGGACGGTCAGGAAGTCGCCCTCCTCGACGCGGCGGTCGGTCGGCACGTGCCGGGGCGCGCCGGAGTTCGGCCCGGTGCCGACGGAGGTGCGGAAGGCGGGGCCCTCGGCGCCGTGGTCGACCAGGCGGCGCTCCAGCTCCAGGGCGAGGTGCCGTTCGGTGCGGCCGACCAGGATCGACTCCAGCAGCTCGCCGAGGGCCTGGTCGGCGATCTCCGCGGCGATCCTGAGGTTGGCGATCTCGTGCTCGTCCTTGACCAGCCGGAGCTGTTCGACGGCGCCGCCGAGGTCGGACAGCGGGAGCGCGCCGACGACCGAGCTGATCGCCCGGTGCCGGGTCACCGTCAGGTGGTGCTCCTCGACGGCGAGGGAGTCGGCGCGGTGCTCGCGGGCCAGGTCGGCGGCGGCCACCGCCGCGTCGCCGTCCGGCGTCGCCAGCACCACCGCGCGCAGGTCGCCGGGCAGCGGTTCGTCGCGGTCGTCCTGCGGCGGTGTGAGGTGCACCAGCGCGTCGTCGTCCGGGCCGATCAGCAGCGCCGCGCCTTGCGGCGCGCAGCCGGTCAGGTAGCGGATGTTCGCGGGACGGGTCACCAGCGCGGCGGACGCGCCGTTCGCCGCGCACCGGTCGCGCAGCCGTGCTCTGCGTGCTGCGTGCACCTCGGACATGTGGCGAGCGTATGGGCGCGTCGGCGGCCCGGCTTCCTGAGCGCGTCCACCCGTGGCGCCGGGCCGCCGGCCGCCGCCTGCGCCACTACCGCCGAAGGCTCGCCTGCCGCGTGAGCCCGTACGCGGGCCGTTCGCCCGCCGCCGGATCGTGCGGGCGGGCTACCAGACGGGCGGGCCCTGGGCGCTGCGGGCCACGACGCGGTCGAGGGCGGCGGCGGCGGAGACCACGTCGAGCTGGGAGTTGTCGATGATGGGCAGGCCCGAGCCGTACCAGCCCGCCATACGGCCGTGGATCCGGGCGACTTCCTCGTCCGACAGGCGGCGGTTGCCGGTGCGCTCCGCGTTGCGGGTCAGGACGACGTCCAGTCCCGGGAGCAGGACGACGGGGAGCAGGCCGGGCCCGACGTGCCGCTTCCAGCCGCCGAGGCCGACGGCGGGGCGGTCGGGGAAGACGGCGTCGTCGATGATGCAGGAGACGCCGTTGGCCAGGAAATTACGGGCGGCGAAGCCGCAGGTGCGGCGGGCCAGCCGGTACTGCGCCTCGGAGTGCTCGTTCCACCCCGCCTGCGGGTCGGCGAAACCGGCCCGCACCCATTCGCGTACGTCGTCCAGGCTGATGTGCGCGGTCGGCGCGCCGCGGTGGTCGGCCCAGTGCCGCGCGATCGTCGTCTTGCCCGCCCCCGCCGCGCCGATCAGCAGCACGGCTATCGGGCCGTGCGAGGCGCCGGACAGGGAGCCGTTGCCGTGCGGCGCCGGGACCTGCACGGGCGCGGGCGACGACAACGGGAAGTGCCCCGTACTGACGCCCGTCCCCTGGGGCGGGGTGGGGCCACCGGGCTGCGGCGCCCCCACAGCGTGCTGCATCTCGCCCCACTCCATCCCGTACGGAGGACCAGCTTCTTGAACCGGCCGGTAACGAACCCGTTCGACACGGAACGGTACAGCCCCTGACGGCCGTTGTGTGAACGAGCAGCGCTCCTCCAGGGTGCCCCGCTAGGAGCCGCCGTCCTCCGCGAGGGCGCGCAGCGCCAGCCGGTACGAGCCGATGCCGAATCCGGCGACCGTACCGGAGGCGACGGCGGCCACGACGGAGTTGTGCCGGAACGCCTCGCGCGCGTACGGGTTGGAGATGTGCACCTCGATCAGCGGCGCGGTCCGCTGCGCGGCGGCGTCGCGCATCGCGTAGGAGTAGTGCGTGAAGGCGCCGGGGTTGAGGACGACGGGAATCCGGCCGTCGGCCGCCTCGTGCAGCCAGCCGATCAGCTCCGCCTCGTCGTTGGTCTCGCGGACCTCGACGTCGAAGCCCAGCTCGGCGCCGAGCTTGGTGCACTCCTCGACCAGACCGGCGTACGAGGTCGCGCCGTAGACGTCGGGCTCGCGGGAGCCGAGGCGCCCGAGGTTGGGGCCGTTGAGCACCAGGACGCGGGTGGTCACGCGGAGACCTCCCCGTAGGCGGCGAGCAGGACGGCCGGGTCGGGGCCCTCCAGCACGGTCGGCTTGGCGAGTCCGTCGAGGACGATGAAGCGCAGCATGTCGCCGCGGGACTTCTTGTCGACCTTCATGGTCTCCACCAGCTTCGGCCACTGGTCGCCGCGGTAGGTCAGCGGCAGTCCGACGGACTCCAGGACGGCGCGGTGCCGGTCGGCGGTCGCGTCGTCCAACCGCCCGGCCAGGCGGCCGAGTTCGGCGGCGAAGACCATGCCGACGGAGACGGCGGCGCCGTGCCGCCAGTTGTAGCGCTCGTTCTTCTCGATCGCGTGCGCCAGCGTGTGGCCGTAGTTGAGGATCTCGCGGAGGCCGGACTCCTTGAGATCGGCGGAGACGACCTCGGCCTTGACCCGGATGGCGCGTTCGATCAGCTCGCCGGTGTGCGGGCCCTCCGGGCCGCGGGCGGCGGCCGGGTCGGACTCGATCAGGTCGAGGATGCCGGGGTCGGCGATGAACCCGGCCTTGATGATCTCGGCGAGGCCGCTGACGTAGTCGTTGACCGGCAGCGAGGCGAGCGCGGCGAGGTCGCAGAGGACTCCGGCGGGCGGGTGGAAGGCGCCGACAAGATTCTTGCCCTCCGCGGTGTTGATGCCGGTCTTGCCGCCGACTGCCGCGTCGACCATGCCGAGCACGGTGGTGGGCACGGCGATCCAGCGCACTCCGCGCAGCCAGGTCGCGGCCACGAAACCGGCCAGGTCGGTGGTGGCGCCGCCGCCGACGCCGACGATCACGTCGGTGCGGGTGAAGCCGGTCTGGCCGAGCGCCTTCCAGCAGTAGGCGGCGACCTCGGCGGTCTTGGCCTCCTCGGCGTTCGGGAGCTGGATGGCGATGGCCTCGAAGCCCTGCTCCGCGAGGTCCTCGCGGATCGCCTCGCCGGTCCCGGCCAGCGCCTCGGGGTGCAGGACGGCCACCCGGCGCGCCTTGGGCCCGATCAGTCCCGGCAGTTCGCCGAGGAGCTGGTGACCGACCAGCACCTCGTACGCCTCGGTGCCCGCCGTGGCACCGACCTGGATACGGGTGGGGGGCGCCACCGCGTCGTTCTCGCTCATGCGTCCTTCAGTTGGAGTGCGTCGAGGACGGCCTCGGCCACGTCCTCGGGGGTGCGGTCGTCGGTGCTGACCACGGCGCGGGCGATCTCCGTGTACAGCGGGCGGCGTACGTCCATCAGCTCGCGCCACTGCTGGCGCGGGTTGACCGCGAGCAGCGGGCGCGGCGCGTCCAGGCCGACGCGGCGGACGGCCTGGTGCAGGCCGACGTCGAGGAAGACCACCGGCAGACCGGCCAGCAGGTCGCGGGTGGGGCCGTCCATGACGGCGCCGCCGCCCAGCGACAGCACTCCCTCGTGCTCGGCGACGGCGGTGCGGACCGCGGCGCGTTCCAGCTCGCGGAAGCGCGGCTCGCCGTCGTCGATGAAGATCTCGGGGATCGGCTTGCCCGCGACGGCCTCCACATCGGCGTCGGTGTCGCGGTACGTGGTGCCCAGCCGGTCGGCGAGCGCGCGGCCGACGGTGGTCTTGCCCGCTCCGGGCGGGCCGACGAGGACGATCGCCGGGCCGGTCACTTGATCGCCAGGTTGTCGAGGAAGCCGCGGACGCTGCGCCGGGTCTGTACGACCGAGTCGCCGCCGAACTTCTCCGCGACCGCGTCGGCCAGCACCAGGGCGACCATCGCCTCGGCGACGATGCCCGCCGCGGGCACCGCGCACACGTCGGAGCGCTGATGGTGGGCCTGGGCGACCTCGCCGGTGGTGACGTCGATGGTGGCGAGTGCGCGGGGCACGGTGGCGATCGGCTTCATCGCGGCGCGGACCCGCAGCACCTCTCCGGTGCTCATGCCGCCCTCGGTGCCGCCGGACCTGCCGGAGGCGCGCCGGACGCCGTCGGGGCCCGGCACGATCTCGTCGTGCGCCTTGGAGCCGGGCACCCGGGCCAGGTCGAAGCCGTCGCCGACCTCGACGCCCTTGATCGCCTGGATGCCCATCAGCGCGGCGGCCAGCCGTGCGTCGAGCCTGCGGTCCCAGTGCACGTGCGAACCGAGGCCGACCGGCACTCCGTACGCCAGCACTTCCACGACGCCGCCGAGCGTGTCGCCGTCCTTGTGGGCCTGGTCGATCTCCGCGACCATCGCCTTGCTCGCGTCCGCGTCCAGGCAGCGCACCGGGTCCGCGTCCAGCCGCTCCTCGTCGCCGGGCACCGGCACCACGCCGTAGGGCGCCTTCGCCCCGGCCAGTTCCACCACGTGCGAGACGATCTCGATGCCCGCGGTCTCCTTCAGGTACGACCGCGCGACCGCGCCCAGCGCCACCCGCGCCGCGGTCTCCCGCGCGCTGGCCCGCTCCAGCACCGGCCGTGCCTCGTCCAGGTCGTACTTCTGCATTCCCGCCAGGTCCGCGTGGCCGGGTCGCGGCCGGGTCAGCGGCGCGTTGCGCGCCAGGCCCGCCAGGATCTCCGGGTCCACCGGGTCGGCCGACATGACCTGTTCCCACTTGGGCCACTCGGTGTTGCCCACCATCACGGCCACCGGGCTGCCCATGGTGAGGCCGTGCCGTACGCCGCCCAGGAAGGTCACCTCGTCGCGCTCGAACTTCATCCGCGCCCCGCGCCCGTATCCCAGCCGCCGCCGCGCCAGCGCGTCCGCCACCAACTCCGTGGTGACCGGCACCCCGGACGGCAGCCCCTCCAACGTCGCGACGAGTGCGGGTCCGTGCGACTCCCCCGCGGTCAGCCAGCGCAACCTGCTCAACGGTGCTCCCTCGATGTGCGCGTCCCGGTCCGGCCGCCCCCGAGCAACGGCGTGCCGTCCTGTCCCCCGATCCTCCCACGCCGACGTGCCGTGCCCCGACACGGTCCACCGTGCGGACAGCGACCGGCCGGAACCGTCACCCCCGCGGCAGCGCGGCCTCGCCCGCCGCGCGCATGGCCGCGAGGGGGGCGGGGGCGTGGCCGGTGTACTGCTCGATCTGGAGGACGGCCTGGTGGACCAGGAGGTCGAGGCCGCCGACGACCGGGGCGTCGCGGCGGGACCAGGCGGCGGCCAGCGGGGTGGGCCAGGGATCGTAGAGGACGTCGAAGAGGGCGCCGGGGGTGGGCGGGACGGCGGCGGCGAGGTGGTCGGCGGCGCCGGCCGGGGTGGTGGCGATGACCAGCGGCTCGTCGAGGGCCTTGGCGGCGTCGGCCCAGTCGGCGACGCGCACGGCGACACCGAGGCGGTCGCCCCACTGCCGCATCTCGGCGGCGCGCGCCGGGCCGCGCACGTACGCGGTGACCTCGGCCGTGCCGAGCCGCGCGAGCGCGGCCAGCGCGGAGGAGGCGGTGGCCCCGGCGCCGAGGACCGCCGCGGACGGCGCGGAGGTGATGCCGCGCTCCCGCAGGGCGGCGAGCATGCCGGGGATATCGGTGTTGTCGCCCCTGCGGCGGCCATCGGGGCCGAGCACGACCGTGTTGACGGCCTCCACGGACGCGGCCGTCTCGGTGATCTCGTCCAGCAGCGGGATCACGGCCCGCTTGAGCGGCATCGTCAGCGACAGACCGCGCCAGACGGCGGGGTCGAGGCCGCCGATGAAGCCGGGCAGCGCGGCCTCGTCGACCTCGAAGCGGTCGTAGCGCCACGCGTCGGCGAGGCCCATCGCCTCGAACGCGGCCCGGTGCAGCACCGGGGAGAGCGAGTGCGCGATGGGTGACCCGAGCACCGCCGCACGGCGGGTGCCCGGGTGTCCGGTCGTGTCCACGGAAGAAGTGCCCCGGTCCTACTGGCTGTTGTACTGGTCGTAGAGCTTCTGGAACTCGGCGTGCGTCGAGGTGAACTTGGTCGTCTTGCCGTCCAGCGAGATGAAGTAGTACCAGTTCCCGCTGTCGGGGTTCATCGCCGCCTTCAGCGCGTCGACGCCCGGGTTGCCGATCGGCCCCGGCGGCAGGCCCTTGTACTTGTACGTGTTGTACGGGTCGTCCAGGGACTTGATCTTGGCGAGGCTGATGTTCGTGGCGCTGGTGTTCTTGATGTAGTTGTACGTCGAGTCGAACTGGAGCAGTCCGAAGGTCTCCTTGTTGGTGGGGACCATCCGGTTGTAGACGACCTTGGCCATCTTGCGGAAGTCGTCGTCGGTCTTGCCCTCGGCCTGCACCAGGCTGGCGACGGTGAGCAGTTGCAGCGGCGAGCTGAGATTCTGCTTCTTCGCCTCGGCGACCATGTCGAACTGGGCGTACTGCTTCTTCGCCTCGCCGACCATCTCGCGCAGCAGCGCTTCGGGCTTCATGCCCTTGGCGACGCCGTAGCGGGACGGGAAGAGGAAACCTTCCAGCGGGTCCTTCACCTTGGAGCTGGTGTCCGCCCAGTCCGGCAGTCCGAGGTTCTTGGCCTGGTCGTGCGCGACCTTCTTCGTGCTGCCCGCGGAGAGGCCGAGACGCTTGTCGATGGCGTCGTAGATCTGCGCGTCGCGCATGCCCTCGGCGATGATCATCGCGTTCTGGGACTTGGGGTCGAGCATCATCGTGACGGCCGAGGCCGCCGACATCTGCTTGTTGAGGACGTAGACGCCCGCCTGGATGAACTGGCCCTTGGGGTTCTTGCGGGCCGCGGCGGTGAAGGCGTCGACGCTCTTGACCACACCGTCGGACTTGAGGATGTTGCCCATGGTGGTGATCGTCGAGCCCTTGGGGATCTCGACCTGGACCTCGCCCGCGCCGTTGCCCGAGTAGTCGGGGGCCGGGCCGAAGCGGTCCTGGTAGAAGTTGTAGCCGAAGTAGCCGACGCCGCCGAGGCCGCCGCCCAGGACGACCAGGACGACCAGGCACGCGCAGCCGCTGCGGCGCTTCTTGCCGCCCTTGGCGGGGGCCGACTTGCCCGCGCGCCTGCCGCCGCCGCTCGTGGTGGTGGTCGCGGGGGCGTCGTCATCGTCGTCGTCGTCGCGGCCGGAGAAGAAGGCGTGCTCGCGCGGGTCGTCGTCCTCCCCCGCGTCCCAGTCGCCGGTGTTGCCCGGAGCCGTCCGCAGCGGGCGCGCGCCCGGTTCCTGCGGGTGACCGTCCTGCGCCCCCTGGACGCCTTGCGTGCCCTGCGCCGGGCCCTGGCCCTGTGGCTGGCCCTGGCCGTGCAGCGGCGCCTGCGGCTGACCCTGCCCCGGAGCGCCCTGACTCAGACCGCCCTGTCCCGGACCGCCCGGCCCCTGCCCGGGCCCCTGGCCCTGGAACGGCGCCTGCGGCTGCTGCCGGTACTGGGGCTGCTGCGGCGGCGGGTAGCCGTTCTGCCCGTAGAAGTCGGGCTGCGGGCCGCCCGCGTACGGATCCTGCGGCTGGTGCCCGCCATACGGGTCCTGGTGGCCGTATCCGCCGACCGAGTGGGAGCCGGTGTCGTAGCCGTCGTACTGCGCCTGCGGGTACTGCTGCTGTTGAGGGTGCTGCTGGGGGTGCTGCTGGGGCTGGTACTGCCCCTGCGGGTGCTGCGGCTGCTGCTGCGGGTACCCCTGCTGCTCGTACTGCTGCGGGGTCTGGGGGTACTGCTGGCCGCCCTGCTGCTGCGGGTACTGCTGCTGGTGCTGACCGGTGGCGTAGGGGTCGTACTCCGCCTGCGGGTACGGCACCTGCTGCTGCGGCGGGTAGGACTGCTGCGCCTGGTCGTAGCCGTCACCGAAGAGCGGGTCCTCGGGATGCCACGGTTCGGAGCCGGCGCCCCGGCCATAGTCAGTCATCGGTCCCCTTGGTACGCGGTCTGCAACCGGCTTGCCGACCCTGTGAAACGGGCGGCGCCCGAGGGGCGCCGCCGTGTCGCGCGAGACGTTACCGTATCGCGATCAGATGACCACTTCGACGCTCTCGCCCGGAGCTTTACCCGACACCCGTTCGGTCTCCAGCGCACTTTGCAAAATAATGACCGCGGCAGCCTGATCCACTACGGAGCGTCCCTTTTTCGCCTTCACTCCGGAGGCGCGGAGCCCTTGCGTGGCCGTGACCGTACTCATGCGTTCGTCCACCAGGCGCACCGGAACCGGCGAGATGACTTTCGCCACATGCTGGGCGAAGCCGCGGACCTTGGCCGCCGCCGGGCCCTCGCCCCCGTTGAGGGAGCGCGGCAGCCCGACGACGACCTCGATCGGCTCGTACTCCGCCACGATCGCGGCGAGCCGCCGCAGCGCCGCGGGCACGTCGCGGCCGGGCACCGTCTCGACCGGCGTGGCGAGGATCCCGTCGGGGTCGCACGAGGCGACCCCGATGCGGGCGTCCCCGACGTCCACCGCGATCCTCCGGCCCCTCCTCATGCCGCCTTCCCGCCCCGGGCGGCTCGGATCCGGCGAACCGTCCGTCACGCCTTCTCGCCCACCAGGCGTTGGACGGCCTCGACGGCGTCCTGGACCGCGGCCGGGTTCTGGCCGCCGCCCTGGGCCACGTCGTCCTTGCCGCCGCCTCCGCCGCCGAGGGTCTTGGCGGCGGTGCGGACCAGCTCGCCGGCCTTGATGCCGCGCTCGCGGGCGGCCTCGTTGGTGGCGATGACGGTCAGCGGGCGGCCGTTGGCGACGGTGAAGAGGGCGACGACGCCGGGGCGTCCGCCGCCGATCCGCTGGCGGACGTCGAGGACGAGCTTGCGCAGGTCGTCGGCGCCGGTGCCCTCGGGGACCGTACCGGCGACCAGGGCGACGCCCTTGATGTCGGCGGCGCTCTCGGCGAGCCCGGCGGCGGCCTGGAGGACCTTCTCCGCGCGGAAGCGCTCGATCTCCTTCTCGGCGTCCTTGAGCTTGGCGAGCATCCCGGAGATCTTGTCGGGCAGCTCCTCGGGGCGGCCCTTGACCAGTTCGGTGAGCTGGGCGACGACCGTGTGCTCGCGGGCGAGGAAGTGGTAGGCGTCCACGCCGACGAGGGCTTCGACCCGGCGCACGCCGGAGCCGATCGAGGACTCGCCGAGCAGCTTCACCAGGCCGAGCTGCGCGGTGTTGTGCACATGGGTGCCGCCGCACAGCTCCTTGGAGAAGTCGCCGATGGTGACGACCCGGACCCGCTCGCCGTACTTCTCGCCGAATTCGGCGATGGCGCCCTGCCTCTTGGCCTCGGCGATCGGCAGGACCTCGGCGGTGACGTCCAGTTCGCGGGCGAGCACCTCGTTGATCTTCTGCTCGACGTCGGTGAGGACGGTGCCGGGGACGGCGGCCGGGGAGCCGAAGTCGAAGCGGAAGCGGCCGGGGGCGTTCTCGGAACCGGCCTGGGCGGCCGTCGGGCCGAGGGCGTCGCGCAGCGCCTGGTGGGTCAGGTGGGTGGCGCTGTGGGCGCGGGCGATGGCGCGGCGGCGTACGAGGTCGATCTGGGCCAGCACCCCGGCCCCGACGGTGACCTCGCCGACCTGGACGACGCCCTTGTGCACGCTGACGCCGGGCACCGGCTGCTGGACGTCGCGGATCTCGATCACCGCGCCGTTGTCGGCGCGGATGCGGCCGGTGTCGGCGAGCTGGCCGCCGCCCTCGGCGTAGAACGGGGTGCGGTCGAGCACCACTTCGATCTCGTCGCCCTCGGTGGCGGCGGGCGACGGGACGCCGTCGACCAGCAGGCCGACGACGGTGGCCTCGTTGTGGTTCTGGGTGTAGCCGGTGAATTCGGTGCTGCCGGAGCGGTCGGCGACCTCGCGGTAGGCGGACAGGTCGGCGTGGCCGGTCTTCTTGGCGCGGGCGTCGGCCTTGGCGCGGTCCCGCTGCTCCTTCATCAGGCGGCGGAAGCCCTCCTCGTCCACCGACAGGCCCTGTTCCGAGGCCATTTCGAGGGTGAGGTCGATCGGGAAGCCCCAGGTGTCGTGGAGCAGGAACGCCTTGTCGCCGGGGAGCACGCTGCCGCCGGCCGACTTGGTCTCGGTGATGGCGGTGTCGAGGATGTTGGTGCCGCCGCTGAGGGCCTTGAGGAAGGCGGTCTCCTCGGCGATGGCGACCGTCTCGATCCGCTTGCGGTCCGAGATCAGCTCCGGGTACTGCTCGCCCATGGTCTTGATGACGACGTCGGCCAGTTCGGCGACGACCGGTCCGGTGGCGCCCATCAGCCGCATATTGCGGATGGCGCGGCGCATGATGCGGCGCAGGACGTAGCCGCGGCCCTCGTTGCCCGGGGTGACGCCGTCGCCGATCAGCATCACGGAGGTGCGGATGTGGTCGGCGACCACGCGCAGCGACACGTCGGTGTCGTGGGCCTGGCCGTAGCGCACGCCGGTCAGTTCGGTGGCGCGGTCCATGACGACGCGCAGGGTGTCGGTCTCGTACATGTTCTGCACGCCCTGCAGGATCATCGCGAGGCGTTCGAGGCCGAGGCCGGTGTCGATGTTCTTGCTGGGCAGGTCGCCGAGGATCGGGAAGCTCTCCTTGCCCTCACCGGCGCCGCGTACGTACTGCATGAAGACCAGGTTCCAGATCTCCACGTACCGCTCGTCGTTGACGGCGGGGCCGCCCTCGACGCCGAACTCGGGGCCGCGGTCGTAGTTGATCTCGGAGCAGGGGCCGCAGGGTCCGGGGACGCCCATGGACCAGAAGTTGGGGCCCATGCCGAGGCGCTGGATGCGCTCGGCGGGGACGCCGATGACGTCGCGCCAGATCTGCTCGGCCTCGTCGTCCTCCTGGTAGACGGTGATCCAGAGCCGGTCGGCCTCCAGGCCGTAGCCACCGTCCTCCAGGGAGCCGGTGAGCAGCTCCCAGGCGTACTTGATGGCGCCTTCCTTGAAGTAGTCGCCGAAGGAGAAGTTGCCGCACATCTGGAAGAACGTGCCGTGCCTGGTGGTCTTGCCGACCTCTTCGATGTCCGGGGTGCGGACGCACTTCTGCACGCTGGTGGCGCGATCGAAGGGCGGCTTGACCTCACCGAGGAAGTACGGCTTGAACGGGACCATGCCCGCCGGGACCAGCAGCAGAGTCGGGTCGTCCGCGATGAGCGACGCCGAAGGGACAACGGTGTGCCCGCGCTCCTCGAAGAAGCGCAGCCAGCGGCGGCGGATTTCTGCCGACTCCATCAGTGTTCGTCCTTCCGGTTGTACGCAATGCTCCGGCGCGGTGCCGGGAGTTCGGACGGGATTTCGGATTGCGGGGCGCTGCCGGTGAGGCCGAGCGCGTCCTGGAGCTCGCTCTCGCGCTGTGTCATGCCCGCCCGTACGTCCTGGGCGAACACCCGCAGCCGCGCGCCGGTCTCCAGCGCGCGGTCGGCCGCGGTCGCCGCGAGGCTCTCGGGCGTGAGGCGGCGCAGCGCCCGGTTGACCTTGGTGGTGGCCCAGACGCCGGTGGCGGCGCCGGTGACGAACCAGAACATACGGCGGAACATGTGGCCTCAGTCCTTCGAGCGGTTGCGACGGCCGCCGCGCCGGGCGGCGGGGAGCACCTTGCCTGCCTTGACGGTCCTGGCACGGGAGCGGTCGGTGCCCGCCGCGCCGTTGGCCGCCGCGCCCGCGCCCGCTCCGCCGGAGGTCCGCAGGCCGACCGCGCGCCGTACGCCGTAGCTGAAGGCGGCGACCTTCACCAGGGGTCCGCCGAAGGCCGACGCGACGGTGGAGGAGAGCGCGGAGGCGTTGGCCGTCACCTCGGCGACCTCCGCGGTGATGGTGTCGACCCGGTCGAGCTGGCTGTGGGCGGTGCGCAGCGCGTCGGAGGCGTCGCCGAGCAGCGGTACGGCCTGCTCGGTGATGCCTGCCACGAGTTCGCTGGTCCGCTTGAGCGTCTGGGCGAGCCTGGCCAGCGCGACGGCCAGGAACGACACCAGGATCGCCCAGAAGACCGCCACGATGAGGCCAGCCACCTCTGCACCGGACACGTTGCTCCGCTCCCTCACCGTCGGTATCTCACGGACACTTCGCCGCGCTGTTTCGGCCGCTTCTCACGGCTGCTTCCCGCGACCGCTTCCACGGCCGCTTCTCACGACCGCGGTCCGCGGCTGGTTTTCACCACGACATCGGCCTCCGACCCTATCGCGCCGGGCCTGCGCGTCCGTACCGCATTACGCGCGCGCCGGGGCTGTCCCACAACCGGGCAAGCGCGGGCGTTATACCACTACTCGGCGACGGGATTGTACGGTCCGCGCACAGTCAAGTACGCTCCGTACACCATGGAGACTGTGGGTAACCTCCCCGCCGAGCTGACCGGCTTCGTCGGCAGGACGTCCGAACTCGCGGCGCTCGACGCGCTGTTGTCGCCGGCGGCGGAGTCCCGGCTGAGCACCGTGACCGGGGTCGGCGGGGTGGGCAAGACGCGGCTGGCGCTGCGGGCCGCCAGGCACGCGCAGGACCGTTTCCTCGGCGGCGTCTGGCTGGTCGACCTGTCCGGGCTCGGCGACGCGTCGCTGCTGGACCACGCGGTCGCGGAAGCGCTGCGGCTGGCGGACCACACCACCCGCTCGACGCGTTCGGTGCTGACCGAGCGGCTGGCCGGCCGCGAGCTGCTGCTGGTCTTCGACGGCTACGACCGGGTGCACGCCGAAGTGGCCTCCCTCGCCGCGGAGTTGCTGCGCCGCGCGCCGGGGCTGCGGGTGCTGGCGGCCGGCCGCAGGCCGCTGGGCATCACCGGGGAGCGGCTGCTGCCGCTGGCGCCGCTGCCCGCGCCGGACGCCCGCAGCGACGCCGTGCGGCTGTTCGCCGAACGCGCCGCGGCCGTGCTGCCGGGCTTCACCGTGACACCGGCCAACAGCGGTCCCGTCCTGGAGCTGTGCACCCGGCTCGACGGCCTTCCGCTCGCCCTCGAACTGGCGGCGGTCCGGCTGCGGGCGCTGTCGGTGGAGCAGGTGCTCGAACGGCTCGACGACCGCTTCCGGCTGCTGACCGGCGGCGACCCCACCGCGCCCGCCCGGCACCGCGCGCTGCGTACGGCGATCGGCTGGAGCCACGAATTGTGCACGCCGGGCCAGCGGCTGCTGTGGGCGCGGCTGTCGGTCTTCGCCGGACGGTTCGACCTGGACGCGGTGGAGTACGTGTGCGCGGGTCCCGACCTGGCCGAGGAGGACATCGTGGAGACGGTGTCCGCGCTGGTCGACCAGTCGGTGCTCAGCCGCGAGGAGGGCGCCGACGGTCTGGTGCGCTACCGGATGCTGGACACGGTCCGCGAGTACGGCGCGGGCTGGCTGGCCGCGCTCGGCGACGACGTACGGATGCGGCGGCGGCACCGCGACTGGTACCTGGGTCTGGCCACCTGGTGCGAGCTGGACTGGTTCAGCCCCCGGCAGTCGGAGGTGGCCGCGCGGGTCGAGGCCGAACTGCCCAATCTCCGGCTGGCGTTGGAGTTCAGTCTGGACGGCGCCGCGGACCGGCCGCCGGAGGACCCGGCCGTCGGCCAGTATCTGGCGGGCACCTTGTGGTTCTGCTGGGTCGGCTGCGGGCGGCTCGCGGAGGGCAGGCACTGGCTGGAGCGGGCCCTCGACCTCGCCGCGGGACGCTCGGAGGCGCGCGCCAAGGCGATGTGGGTGTACGGCTATGTGACGCTGCTCCAGGGCGACTCGGTCACCGCGCTCGACGTGCTCCAGCAGTGCCGCAGCGAGGCCGAGGCGGCCGACAACGGTACGGCGATGGCGTACGCGGTCCACCGGCTGGGCTGCCTCGCGCTGGTCTCCGACGACATGCCGCGGGCCGAGCGGTTCATCGGGGACGCGCTGCTGCGCTACCGCCGGATCGGCGAACTCAACAGCAACGTCCTCATGGCGCAGGTCGAGTTGGCGATGGCGGTGGCCTTCCAGGGCGACCTGGACCAGGCGGTGACCCTCGCCGCGGAGGCCCGCGACATCTGCCACGACCACGGGGAGCGCTGGACGCTGGCCTACGCGCTCTACGTCCTCGGTTACGCCGCCTGGCTCGGCGGCGACCGCGCGGAGGCGCGGCGGCTGGCCGAGGAGGCGCTGGCCATCGACCACGCCTTCCGCGACCTGGTCGGCGCGGTGCTCGCCCTGGAACTGCTGGCCCTCATCACCGAGGACGAGGGCGCCCCGCACGAGGCCGCGGTCCTCCAGGGCGCCGCGGGGCGCCTGTGGGCCTCGGTCGGCCTGCGCCTGTTCGGCTCCCGCTTCTTCAACGCCCCGCACGTGCTGTGCGAGGCGCGGGTGCGGGCGGCGCTGGGTGACGACGCCTACGCCGCCGCCCTGAGCGAAGGCGAGCGGTTCGGGCTGGACGCGGCGGTCCACCGCGCCCTCCACCGCCCGTCGCCCGCCGCCGCCACCCGCGAGCGTCCCGCCCGGAAGGCCCCCGCCAGGAGCGCGGCCCCCGCGGAGGTGGTCGCCCCCGAGTGAGGGGGACGGGGGTGCTTCCCAGCGGCGGCTGGAGGACGCGCTACACGACCGACTACGACGGCGGCGTCACCGCCGGCCCCGGGGGCCGCTTGCCACCGGCCGGTTGACCGCGCCCCGGGGGGCGACCGCCTCCCGTACGGAGCGCGGTGCCCCACCTCGGCGACCTCCCCGGAGGGGGTCAGCGGGCGTAGTACTCGACGACGAGCTGCTCGTCGCAGATGACGGGGATCTCGTTGCGGTTGGGGTCCCGGTCCAGGCGGAAGGCGAGGGCCTGGAGGTTGGTCTGGAGGTAGCGAGGGGCCTCGCCCTCACCGGCCCAGCCGCCTTCGCGGGCGACGATGAACGGCGTCTTCTCGCGGGAGCGCTCGCGGACGGTCACGACGTCGTCCGGGCTGACCCGGAAGGACGGCTTGTCGACCTTGCGGCCGTTGACCTCGATGTGGCCGTGCACGACCATCTGGCGGGACTGGTAGATCGTCCGGGCCAGACCGGCACGGAGCACGAGGGCGTCCAGGCGCCGCTCCAGCTCGATGATCAGGGCCTCGCCGGTCCGCTTGCCGGAGACCTTCTTGGCGCGGTCGTACGCGCGCTGCATCTGCCGCTCGCTGATGTCGTACTGCGCGCGCAGCCGCTGCTTCTCCAGCAGCCGGGTCTTGTAGTCGCTGTTCTGCTTGCGACCGCGACCGTGCTCACCGGGCGGGTAGGGGCGGGCCTCGAAGTACTTGACCGCCTTGGGGGTGAGCGCGATGCCCAGCGCCCGGGACTTCTTGACCTTGGGACGCGACTGATTCACGTGCGTGGAACCTCCGTGTAAATTAGGTAAGGCTTACCTTAGCTGAGGAGAACGCATGTTTCGACCCGGGAACCCCATGCCTGGCGTACCAGCACATGGTCAGCCGCGTCCCGAAGTGGAAGAAGCGCCCCGGCTGCCCTCGGCAGCCGAACGCGCGCGAACTCTCGTCGAGAATAACTCGTCCGCCGTCGTGACGATTCCCGGCCTGGCCACGGCCGGATCCGACGTCATGACCCCGGTGCGCCGCTCCGTGGGGCCCACCGGCGACGTGTTCCTGCTGTTCCCCGACGAATCCCCCGCCGTGCGCGTGGTGCGGGCCGCGGGCGGCGAGGAGATCGAGGCTGTGCTGGAGATCACGGATGTGGCGCCGGTCGCGGTGCCGCACCGGATCCGCGGCAGGGCCTGGGTCGCGGGCTGGCTGACACCCGTCCCGGGCGGCGCGATGGAGTCCGGTACGACGCTGCTCCGCCTGGAGACCGGCGAGATCTCACTGGACGACCTGTGGGGCGCCGCCCTGGTCGAGCCCGACGAGTTCGCCGACGCCGCCGCCGACCCGCTCGCGGAGTACGAGAGCGAACTGCTCCAGCACCTCGCCGCCGCCCACAGCGCCCAGGTGGGTCTGCTGTGCGCCCTCGTCGGCCGCCGCGAGGCGTCCTGCGACGGCGCCTTCGCGGGCTCGCGCCCGACGCTGAGCGCCGTGCCGCTGGCGCTCGACCGCTTCGGGCTGCGCGTGCGCTTCACCGGCGACAACAGCGTCTTCGACGCCCGCTTCGACTTCCCCGAACCCGTCCGCGACCGCGACGGGCTGCGCCGCTCGATGCACGCCCTCTTCGACGCGGCCCGCGACTGCTGATCCGGGGGTGTGTCAGTCCGAGGCCGGGGCCTCGCCCGCGAGCCGGGCGCGGACCCGGTCCAGGACGTCCGCGTAACGGGCCTCCGTGCCGTGCCGGGTCGGCTCGTAGTAGCGGCGGTCGCGCAGTTCGTCCGGCGCGTACTGCTGCGCGGCGATGCCGCCGGGCACGTCGTGCGGGTAGACGTACCCCTGGGCGTGGCCGAGCTTGGCGGCGCCCTTGTAGTGGCCGTCGCGCAGGTGCGCGGGCACGGGTCCCGCCTTGCCCGCCCGTACGTCCGCCAGCGCCGCGCCGATCGCGGTGGTGGCCGCGTTGGACTTCGGCGCGAGCGCCAGCGCGATGGTGGCGTGGCTGAGGGTCAGCGCGGCCTCGGGGAAGCCGATCATGGCGACGGCCTGGGCGGCGGCGACGGCGGTGGGCAGGGCGGTGGGGTCGGCGAGGCCGATGTCCTCGCTGGCGGAGATCATCAGGCGCCGCGCGATGAAACGCGGGTCCTCGCCCGCGTCGATCATGCGGGCGAGGTAGTGCAGGGCGGCGTCCACGTCGGAGCCGCGGATGGACTTGATGAGGGCGCTGGCCACGTCGTAGTGCTGGTCGCCGTCGCGGTCGTAACGCACGGCGGCCCGGTCGACGGACTCTTCGAGGGTGGCCAGGGTGAGCGTGTCCTCGCCCTTGTCCAGGGCGGAGCCCGCGCCCGCCTCCAGGGCGGTCAGGGCGCGCCGCGCGTCGCCGCCGGCGATCCGCAGCAGGTGCTCCTCCGCGTCGTCCGGCAGCGTCACCGCGCCGCCCAGACCGCGCTCGTCGGTCACCGCGCGGCGCAGCACACCGCGCAGGTCGTCGTCGGTGAGCGGTTCGAGGGTGAGCAGCAGGGACCGGGACAGCAGCGGCGAGATGATCGAGAAGTACGGGTTCTCCGTGGTGGCCGCGATCAGGGTGACCCAGCGGTTCTCGACGGCGGGCAGCAGGGAGTCCTGCTGGGCCTTGCTGAAGCGGTGGATCTCGTCCAGGAACAGCACGGTCTCGCGCTGGTACCCGCCCGCCTGGCGCTTGGCGCTCTCGATGACCGCGCGGACCTCCTTGACGCCCGCGGTGATCGCCGAGAGTTCGACGAAGCGCTTGTCGGTGGCCTTGCTGACCACGTACGCCAGCGTGGTCTTCCCGGTGCCCGGCGGCCCCCACAGGATCACCGAGGACGCGCCCGCCGGTCCCCCGCCGTCGGCCACCAGGCGGCGCAGCGGGGAGCCGGGGCGCAGCAGGTGCTGCTGGCCGACGACCTCGTCGAGGGTACGGGGCCGCATCCGTACGGCGAGCGGGCTGCTGCCCGGATCCCGCTCGTGACGGTCCTCTGCGGCTGCGGTGAACAGATCTGGCTCCACTCCGGCAGCCTATGCGCTGGGTGTGACAGCCCGGTCGGCGGCGGCGAGCAGGGCGTGGACCAGGCGCAGGTCGGTGCCGTTCTCGGGGTGCCACTGCACGCCGAGGGCGAAGCGCTCGCCGGGCGCCTCGACGGCCTCGACGGTGCCGTCGTCGGCGTGCGCGGCGGCGGTGAGGCCGTCGCCGAGGCGGTCGACGGCCTGGTGGTGGTAGGTGGGCACGTCCTGGGGGCCCGGCAGTACGCGGGCCAGCAGGGTGCCGGGCACGGGCGTGACGCGGTGCTCGCCGAAGACGCCGGGCCCGGGGGCGTGGGCGTCGTGGCCGACGCGGTCCGGCAGGTGCTGGACGAGCGTGCCGCCGTACAGCACGTTCATGAGCTGCATGCCGCGGCAGATCCCGAGGACGGGGACGGCCGCGTCCAGCGCGGCGCGCAGGACGGCCGACTCCCAGCCGTCGCGCTCCGGTGCGGGCGGCCCGGTGCGCGGGTGCCGTGGTGCGCCGTAGTGCTCGGGCGCGATGTCGGGGCCGCCCGCCACGATCACCGCGTCCATCCGCGCGACGGCCGCCGGTGCGCGCTCGGCCGCGTCGGGCGGCAGCAGGACGGCGACGGCGCCCGCGGCCTGCACCAGGCGCGGGTAGACGGCGGGCAGCAGGACGGCCGAGGTGTCCCACAGCCCCCAGCGCGCCCGCTCCAGATAGGTGGTGACCCCCACCAGCAGCGTCCTCGGCACCGTCCCCGTCCTCCCGCGTCGGCCAATGGTCCGGACTCGTACCTTAACCGGCGCGATCTTCCGCCCCGGTGCTAGGGCGTGTCCGTAAAGTCTCGTCGTCCGCCCGGAGGGCGGGGCTGGCGGTGGCTGGTGCGTGCGATCGCAAGGCGTAGGGCCGTCCTCATAGTGGGCCTATTCGGATGAGCCCGACAACGCAGCGAGCGTGCGTGCCAGGCGCCGCCAGCCAGACGAGACTTTACGGACACGCCCTAGGACAGAAAGCCCCGCAGTAGTGACGCCGTGCCCGCGAGGTGCTGCCGCATCGTCTGCCGCGCCCGCGTTTCGTCGGCGGCCAGGACGGCGGCGACCAGGGCGGCGTGCTGGCCCTGGGAGTGCTCGATGTTGCGGACCAGCATGGGGATGCCGTCCAGGAGTTGGTTGACCCGGGCGCGGACGGCGGCGTACTGGCGGGCCAGCGAGGGGGAGCCGGACAGCTCGGCTATCGCGAGGTGCAGGAGCGTGTCGGCGCGCCGGTAGTCCTCGATGGAGGCGTCCCCGGTGGCGCGCAGCCGGGCCCGCAGCAGGTCGGCGTCCGCTCCGGTGAGGCGGGCGCGGGCGCAGAGCCCGGCGGCGCCCACCTCCAGCACCTCGCGGAAGCGGAGCACGTCGTCCAGGGCCGCCGCGCCCAGACCCGCCGCGCCCAGGCCCGCCGCGTCCAGGGGCGGGCCGTCCGCGCCGGGCGGCCTCGGCCGGACGAAGGTGCCGCCCTGGCGACCGCGGCGGCTCTCGACCAGACCCTGCTCGTGCAGCACGCGCAGCGCCTCGCGCAGGGTGACCCGGCTGATCGCCAGCCGCCCGGCGAGTTCCCGTTCCGGTGGCAGCCGTCCGCCCGCGGGGACCAGGCCGAGCCGAACCACTTGGAGCAGACGTTCCACGGCCTCCTCGAAGCCATTGCCGCCGCGCACCGGGCGCAGCACCGTGTCGAGCGGATCGGCGGCCTGCGCCGGGGGCTCCGCCGGCCGCCCGGCCGCTGACCCGGCCGCCGGCTCGGCCGTCGGCTCGGCCGTCGAATCGGCCATCGGTTCCGTCATCCGCTCCGTCATGGCGAGGCCCCCTTCCCTTCAATGGTTCACAGCCATACCTTAAGTCTTCCGACCGATCCGAGAGGTTCCGCTGTGGCAGAACACACTCCAGCCCTGTCCGTCGGCGCGCTCCGCTCGCTGGTGGCGGCGGGCGAGATCCACACCGTCGTCCTGGCCTTCACCGATATGCAGGGGCGGCTCCAGGGCAAGCGGTTCGCGGCTCCGTTCTTCTTGGAGGAGGTGCTGCCGCACGGCTCGGAGGGGTGCAATTACCTGCTCGCCGTCGACATCGACCTCAATACGGTGGACGGCTACGCGATGTCGTCCTGGGAGCGGGGCTACGGCGACTTCGCGATGCGCCCCGATCCCTCGACGCTGCGCCGCGTCCCCTGGCAGGACGGCACCGCGCTGCTGCTGGCCGATCTGACGTGGGAGGACGGCAGCCCGGTCAGTGCCTCGCCGCGGCAGATCCTGCGGCAGCAGCTCGACCGGCTCGCCGGACACGGCCTGACCGCGCACGCGGGCACCGAGCTGGAGTTCCTGGTCTTCCGCGACACCTACGAGCGGGCGTGGGACAGCGGCTACCGCGGGCTGACACCGGCCAACCAGTACAACGCCGACTACTCGGTGCTGGCCACCGCCCGGGTCGAGCCGCTGCTGCGCCGCATCCGCAACGAGATGGCGGGCGCCGGGCTCGTCCCGGAGTCCGCGAAGGGCGAGTGCAACCTCGGCCAGCACGAGGTGGTGTTCCGTTACGACGAGGCGCTGACCACCTGCGACCAGCACAGCGTCTACAAGACCGGCGCCAAGGAGATCGCCTCGCAGGAGGGCATGGCGGTCACCTTCATGGCGAAGTTCAACGAGCGCGAGGGCAACTCCTGCCATATCCACCTGTCGCTGCGGGACGCGGACGGCGCCCCGGCGATGGCCGACCCCGAGGACCACTCCCCCACCGCGATGTCCCCGCTGATGCGGCACTTCCTGGCCGGACAGCTCGCCGCACTGCGGGAGTTCTCGCTGTTCTTCGCGCCGAACATCAACTCCTACAAGCGGTTCCGCCCCGGCTCCTTCGCGCCCACCGCGGTCGCCTGGGGCCGGGACAACCGCACCTGCGCGCTGCGCGTGGTCGGCCACGGCCCGTCGCTGCGGCTGGAGAACCGGGTGCCGGGCGGCGACGTGAACCCGTATCTGGCGGTCGCCGCGATGGTCGCGGCCGGACTGCACGGCGTCGAGCGGGAGTTGGAGCTGCCGGAGCCGTGTACGGGCAACGCGTACACGGAGTCGTACGAGCGGGTGCCCGGCTCGCTGCGGGAGGCCGCCGAGCTGTGGTCGGGCAGCGACCTGGCCCGTGAGGTGTTCGGCCCCGAGGTCGTCGCGCACTACGCGAACATGGCGCGGATCGAGCAGCGGCAGTTCGACACCGCGGTCACGGACTGGGAGCGGTTCCGCTCCTTCGAGCGGATGTAAGGGCGGACGGGATGCAGGAGAGCCACGACGTACTCAACCCCGCCACCGAGGAGGTCGTCGCGACGGTCGCGGCGACCTCCCCGGAGGGTGCGGACACGGCGGTCGCCGCCGCGGTGCGGGCCCAGCGGGGCTGGGCGGCGCTCGCGCCGGGTGAACGCGCCCGGCTGCTGCGGCGGTTCGCCGCCGAGGTCGACGCGCACCTGGAGGAACTGGCCGCGCTGGAGGTGCGGGAGGCGGGCCACACCGTGGGCAACGCCCGCTGGGAGGCGGGCAACGTCCGGGACCTGCTGGAGTACGCGGCGGGCGGCGTCGAGCGCCTGAGCGGCCGTCAGATCCCAGTGGCGGGCGGCCTCGACCTGACCTTCCACGAACCGCTCGGCGTGGTCGGCGTCATCGTGCCGTGGAACTTCCCGATGCCGATCGCCGCCTGGGGCTTCGCCCCCGCGCTGGCCGCGGGCAACGCCGTCGTGCTCAAGCCCGCGGAGACCACCCCGCTGACCGCCCTGCGGCTGGCCGAACTCGCCCTGGCCGCCGGGCTGCCCGAGGGCCTGTTCCAGGTGGTGCCCGGCGCGGGTCCCGTCGCCGGGGCGCGGCTGGTCGACCACCCCGACGTACGGAAGATCGTCTTCACGGGCTCCACGGCGGTCGGCAAGCGGATCATGGAGCGGTGTGCGGCCCAAGTGAAGCGGCTCACGCTGGAGTTGGGCGGCAAGAGCCCCAACGTCGTCTTCGCGGACGCCGATCTGGAGCGCGCCGCGGACCCGATGGCGTTCCTGGACAACGCGGGCCAGGACTGCTGCTCCCGCACCCGGCTGCTGGTGCAGCGCGAGGTCTACGACCGCTTCCTCGACCTGCTGGCCTCCGGCGTGCGGGCGGTGCGGGTCGGCGACCCGGCGGACCCGGCGACCGCGATGGGCCCGCTGATCTCGGCGGTCCAGCGCGAGCGGGTCCGCGGCTACGTCACGCCCGAACTACCGGTCGTGGCACGGGGTTCCGCGCCCGAGGGCCCCGGTTTCTGGTACCCGCCGACGGTGCTCGCCCCGGCCGACCCCGGCGTGCCAGCGGCCACCGAGGAGATCTTCGGCCCGGTGGCGGTCGTGCTGCCCTTCGACGACGAGGCGGACGCGCTGCGGCTGGCGAACGCGACACCGTACGGCCTGTCCGGCTCGCTGTGGACCCGCGACCTGGGCCGCGCGCTGCGGCTCGCGCGCGGTGTCGCGGCCGGGAATCTGTCCGTCAACTCGCACAGCAGTGTGCGCTATTGGACGCCCTTCGGCGGCTTCAAGCAGTCGGGGCTCGGCCGCGAGCTGGGACCCGACGCGCTCACCGCGTTCACCGAGACCAAGAACGTCTTCATCGGCACCGAGGAGTAGCAGGGTATGCCCGAGACCACAGACAGCACAGACGTGACCGGCACGGCTGCCGCCGCCGGGACGGAGCAGCCGGTCTGCCGCCGCCTCGTCGGCCGTACCGCCGTCATCACCGGCGGCGGCAGCGGCATCGGCCTGGCCACGGCGCGGCGGTTCGCCGCGGAAGGGGCCAGGGTCGTGGTCGCCGACATCGACCAGGACAGCGGGCGGGCGGCGGCCGAGGAGACCGGCGGGCTCTTCGTCGCCACCGACGTGACCGACCCGGAGCAGGTCGAGGCGCTGTTCAAGGCCGCCCACGACACCTACGGCTCGGTCGACATCGCCTTCAACAACGCGGGGATCTCACCGCCCGACGACGACTCGATCCTCACCACCGGGCTGGACGCGTGGCGCCGGGTGCAGGAGGTCAATCTGACGTCGGTCTACCTGTGCTGCAAGGCCGCGCTGCCGTACATGCGGCGGCAGGGCAAGGGGGCGATCATCAACACCGCGTCGTTCGTGGCGGTGATGGGCGCGGCCACCTCGCAGATCTCGTACACCGCGTCCAAGGGCGGGGTGCTGGCGATGACGCGGGAGCTGGGCGTGCAGTTCGCCCGCGAGGGGATCCGGGTGAACGCGCTGTGCCCCGGGCCCGTGGACACCCCGCTGCTGCGCGAGCTGTTCGCGAAGGACCCGGAGCGGGCGGCGCGGCGGCTGGTGCACATTCCGCTGGGGCGGTTCGCGGCGGCCGAGGAGATCGCCGCCGCCGTGGCGTTCCTGGCCAGCGACGACGCCGGATTCATCACCGCCGCCGAGTTCCTGGTGGACGGCGGCATCTCCGGCGCCTACGTCACGCCGCTGTAGCGGGCGGGCCGCTCGGCGGACCCGCTCAGACCAGCGTCTTCCAGTACGACCACCAGCGGGTCAGGATCAGCAGGATGAGCACCCCGTACCAGAGCACCGGCACGACCCAGTGGAACTCCAGCACGGCGGTGCGCGCACCCTCGGGCACCTTGATGATCCGGTGCTTGACGTTGTGCACCGCCGTGTACCAGAACGCGGCGATGGTCACGACCCAGGCGAGGCTGCACCACAGGCAGAGCGAGCCGATGCTGTACAGCGACTGGTACTGGAGCCAGGTGCAGAATCCGACACCGAACAGGGTGCCCGCCTGGAGGCCGAGCCAGAACCAGGGACGGTAGCGGGCGCCGGCCAGGATGCCCATCGCGACGCAGATCATGACCGGATAGGCGATCATGCCGATCATCGGGTTCGGGAAGCCGAACGCGTGGGCCTGCTCGCTCTTCATGATGTTGCCGCAGGAGATGATCGGGTTCAGGCTGCACGCGGGGGTGTAATTCGGGTCTTCCAGCAGCTTGAACTTGTCATCGGTGATCACGAACGCGGCGACCGTGCCGAGCAGGCCGCAGATCAGCAGCAGCCAGGTGTACGCGCGCCCTGCTCCGATGCCGTCGGCCGGCCGCCGCTCGTCCTCGGCGCCGCCGTCCGTACGCGTCTCGTCCAACGCGGAAGTCGTCATGATCGCCGATCTCTTAGGTCGTGGGGAGCGGGCACCCAACATTGTGCACCAGGGCGGTCAGGACTGGATAAGTCCTGCACGCCCTGGTACACGGAAGAGGGTCAAACGAGCCGCGCCTTGACGCTCGCGACCACCTCGGCGAGCGGGACCGCCGTCTGCTCGCCGCTGCCCAGGTCCTTGAGCTGGACGACGCCCTCGGCGAGGTCCCGCTCCCCCGCGACGAGCGCGAATCGGGCGCCGGAGCGGTTCGCGGACTTCATCGCGTTCTTCATGCCCTTGCCGCCGAAGGCGAAGTCCGCGGCGATCCCGGCCCTGCGCAGCGCGGTGACCGTGCCGAACAGCGCCCGCCGCGCCTCGTCGCCGAGCGGTACGGCGTAGACGTCGGTGACCGCGGGAAGGGCCAGCTCCACGCCCTCCGAGCGCAGCGCGAGCACCGTACGGTCCACGCCCAGCGCCCAGCCGACCGACGGCAGCGCGGGGCCGCCGATCATCTCGGAGAGCCCGTCGTAGCGCCCGCCGCCGCCGACCGCTGACTGCGAGCCGAGCCCGTCGTGGACGAATTCGAAGGTGGTGCGGGTGTAGTAGTCCAGGCCGCGCACCAGCCGGGGGTCGTCCTCGAAGGCCACGCCCGCCTCGGTCAGCAGCGCGCGCACCTCCTCGTGGTACGCCTTGCACGCCTCGCACAGGTGGTCGCGGATCAGCGGCGCGTCGGCGAGCTGCTTCTGTACGGAGTCGCGCTTGTCGTCGAGCACCCGCAGCGGATTGATCTCGATCCGGGCGCGGGTCTCCTCGTCCAGGTCCAGGCCGCGCAGGTAGTCCTGGAGGGCGGCCCGGTAGACCGGACGGCACTCGCGGTCGCCGAGCGAGTTGAGCAGCAGCCGGAAGTCGCGCAGCCCGAGGTCGGTGTACGCGTCCACCGCCAGGATGATCAGCTCCGCGTCGAGCAGCGGGTCCTCGGCGCCGATCGCCTCCGCGCCGACCTGCGAGAAGTGCCGGTAGCGGCCCGCCTGCGGGCGCTCGTAGCGGTAGTAGGAGCCGGAGTACCAGAGCTTGACCGGCAGATTCCCCGTCTTGTGCAGATTGGCCTGGAGGGCCGCGCGCAGGACGGAGGCGGTGCCCTCGGGGCGCAGCGCGAGTTCGCTGCCGCCCTTGGTGGTGAGGGTGTACATCTCCTTGGTCACGATGTCGGTGGACTCCCCGACACCGCGGGAGAACAGTTCGACGTTCTCGAAACCGGGGGTCTCGACATAGCCGTAACCGGCCCGGCGGGCGGGCGCGGCGATGGCCTCGCGCACCGCGAGGAACACCGCGGAGTCGGGCGGCAGCAGGTCGTAGGTGCCCTTGGGGGCCTGGAAGGCGCGTACGGCGGAACTCACTGAATCCGTCACAATCCTCGTCGCGGAGCCGGGTCTCCGGCTCCTGGGCCGCGGGCCACCTCACCCAGGTAGGGGTTGGCGGCGCGCTCGCGGCCGATGGTCGTCTGGGGGCCGTGGCCGGAGAGCACCACGGTCGAGTCGTCGAGCGGCAGGCACACACGCGCCAGCGACTCGTACAGCTCGGCCATGGAGCCGCCGGGCAGGTCGGTGCGTCCGACGGAGCCGGCGAAGAGCAGGTCGCCGGAGAACAGCACCGACGGGATGTCGGCGGTCTCGGGCAGCCTGAACGTCACCGACCCCCTGGTATGGCCGGGCGCGTGCGCGACGGAGAACTCCAGACCCGCCACCGTCAGCGCGGCGCCGTCGGCCAGTTCCTTGACGTCGTCGGGCTCGCCGATGGTCAGCTCCCCCATCAGCGGCTGCCCGATGGCGCGGCCGAGCGCCTTCTCGGGGTCGCTGAGCATGTACCGGTCCTCGGGGTGGATCCAGGCGGGCACGTCGTGCGCGCCGCAGACCGGTACGACGGAGGCGACATGGTCGATGTGGCCGTGGCTGAGGATGACGGCGACGGGCTTCAGTCGGTGCTTGGCGAGCGTGTCCTCGACGCCCTGGACCGCGAGGTGGCCCGGGTCGACGATCACGCACTCCTCACCCGCGGCGGGAGCGACCACATAACAATTGGTGCCCCAGGCCCCGGCGGGGAACCCGGCAATGAGCACGTTCGTCCTTCTGTCGTCCGCGGTGTCGGCCGCGGGAGATATCGGCCGTTCACGAGCCTACCGGCCGCCGTACCGCCGCAGCGAACTCGTATTGTGCCCTCATCGGACCGCGTGCGGACTGGACGGGGGACGCGCATGCCGCGAAGATCTGCGGCACGCGTATTCGCGTTCGAGCGCACCGCGGCACGCGGCCTGCCGACAGGTCGTGGACAGCGGAAACACAGTCATCGCACAGCACTCACGAGACACGACCGGGAGACGGCGAAGTGGTCACCAAGGATCAGCGGCGGCGGCAGCTCGCCCGGGAGAAGTTCGAGCGGCAGCAGCAGCGGCGGGTGCAGATGCGCCGCAAGTCGCGGACGCGCAACTCGGTGATCGCCGCCGTGCTCGCCGTGGTCGTCATCGGCGGCGGTTCCGCCTGGGGCCTGGGCGCCTTCGACAGCAGCGGCAAGAAGAAGTCCACGGACGACGCGGCGGCCAACGCCAGCGCGTCGCCGTCGGCGACCCCCTCGAAGGCGCCGGACCCGTGCGGCAAGGCGGACGCGGGCGCGCCGGGCACGGAGCAGTGGAAGACCGAGCCGAAGATGGCGATCGACAAGAGCGCGAAGTACACCTTCACGCTCCAGACGACCTGCGGCTCGATCCCGATCGCGCTGGACGCGGCGAAGGCCCCCGACACCACGAACTCCTTCAAGTTCCTCGCGGACAAGGGCTTCTTCGACCACACCAAGTGCCACCGGCTGACCACCGAGGGCATCTTCGTCCTCCAGTGCGGCGACCCGACCGCGCAGGGCAACGGCGGCCCCGGCTACACGATCCCGGACGAGAATCTGACGGCGTTCGGCAAGGCCGACGCGCAGAAGACCGTGACGTACCCGGCGGGCACCGTGGCCATGGCCAACACCGGCCAGGCGCACACCGGCGGCAGCCAGTTCTTCCTGGTCTACAAGGACAGCCCGCTGGCTCCGAGCTACACGCCGTTCGGCACGATCGACGCCGCCGGTATGAAGGTGCTCGACAAAATCGCCGCCGCGGGCGCCCAGCCCGCCGACCAGACGACGGGCAACACCGCGCCGAACGCGACCGTGGTGATCAACAAGGCGACCGTCAGCAAATCCTGATTGGGCCCGCATCGGATGCGGACAGCCGGGGTGCTGGTCGCCTATGTTGGCGTTGGACCGGTCAGGGCGTGCGGCCCAACCGGTGAAATTCTGTGGAAGATGTCCGGCCGTGAGCCGGCCGGGCATCACGTGGAGGAGGCGCTGTGAGCAGCGACCCGTGGGGCCGCGTCGATGAGACGGGGACCGTGTACGTGCGTACGGCCGACGGGGAGAAGGAGGTCGGTTCGTGGCAGGCGGGTTCTCCTGAGGAGGCGCTCGCCTACTTCGAGCGCAAGTACGAAGGACTCGTCGTGGAGATCGGCCTCCTCGAACGACGGGTGCGGACCACCGATCTCGCGCCCAAGGACGCGCTGGCCGCGATCGAGCACCTGCGCGTCTCGGTGACCGAGGCGCACGCGGTGGGCGACCTGGCGGCGCTGGGCGAACGGCTCGACGCGCTGGTCGCGCTGGTGGACTCCCGGCGCGAGGAGCGCAAGGCGGCCAGGGCGAAGCAGAGCGAAGAGGCGAAGGTCGCCAAGGAGCAGCTTGTCGCGGAGGCCGAGCAGCTCGCCGAGAGCGAGCAGTGGCGGACCGCGGGCGAGCGGCTGCGCGCCCTGGTCGACACCTGGAAGGGCCTGCCGCGACTCGACCGCAAGGCGGACGACGAGCTGTGGCACCGCTTCAGCCACGCCCGTTCGGTGTTCTCCAAGCGCCGCAAGGCGCACTTCGCGTCGCTCGACGCGCAGCGCGAGGAGGCCAGGCGGACGAAGGAGAAGCTGGTCACCGAGGCGCAGTCGCTGTCGAACTCGACGGACTGGGGGCCCACCGCGGCCCGCTACCGCGAGCTGATGACGGAGTGGAAGGCGGCCGGGCGTGCGCAGCGCGAGGCCGAGGACGATCTGTGGAACCGCTTCCGCGGCGCCCAGGACGTCTTCTTCGCCGCCCGCTCCGAGGTGTTCGCCGAGCGGGACACCGAGCAGCGCGACAACCTCGCGCTCAAGGAGGAGCTGGTCGTCGAGGCCGAGAAGCTGCTCCCGGTGACCGAGCTGAAGTCGGCGCGTGCCGCCTTCCGCTCGCTCAACGAGCGCTGGGAGGCCATCGGGCACGTGCCGCGGGACGCGCGTCCGCGGATCGAGGCCCGCATGCACGCGGTGGAGCGTGCGCTGGCCGAGTCCGAGGAAGCCGAGTGGCGGCGCACCAACCCCGAGGTCCGGGCGCGGGCGGCCGGTCTCACCGGTCAGCTCCAGGCGGCGGTCGAGAAGCTCCAGAAGCAGATCGACGCGGCGCGCTCCGCGGGGAACACCGCGAAGGCGGACAAGCTCCAGTCGGAGCTTGACGGGCGTCAGGCGCTGCTGGACGCGGCCCTGAAGGGCATGGGCGAGTTCGGCGGCTGACCGGCCGCTCGCACGCCCGACGGCCCCGGCACTCACCATGAGTGCCGGGGCCGTCGGGCGTCCGCGGGCCGGTGGTGGGTCGTGCCCGCCCGCCCGCGGCCTCGCTTACCTCTGGCGGCCCGAGGTCACCCGGTAGACGTCGTAGACGCCCTCCACGCCGCGTACCGCCTTCAGGACGTGGCCCAGGTGCTTCGGGTCGCCCATCTCGAAGGTGAAGCGGGAGGTGGCGACGCGGTCGCGGGAGGTCTGGACGGCCGCGGACAGGATGTTGACGTGCTGGTCGGACAGCACGCGGGTGACGTCCGAGAGCAGCCGGGACCGGTCGAGGGCCTCGACCTGGATGGCGACCAGGAAGACCGACGACTGGGTGGGCGCCCACTCGACCTCGATCATCCGCTCGGGCTGCTGCGAGAGCGAGTCCACGTTGACGCAGTCGGCGCGGTGCACCGAGACGCCGTTGCCGCGGGTGACGAAGCCGATGATCGGGTCGCCCGGCACCGGGGTGCAGCAGCGGGAGAGCTTGACCCAGACGTCGCTGGCGCCCTTGACGATGACACCGGGGTCGGCGTTGGCCCGCCGCTTGGTGCGCCCCTGTGTGGGGGTGGTGATCTCCGCGATGTCCTCGGTGGCGCCCTCTTCGCCGCCGAGCGCGTCGACCAGCTTCTGCACGACGGACTGCGCGGTGATGTGCCCCTCGCCGATCGCCGCGTAGAGCGCGGAGATGTCGGGGTAGCGCATCTCGTGCGCGAGGGTGACCAGCGAGTCACCCGTGAGCACCCGCTGGATCGGCAGATTCTGCTTGCGCATCGCGCGGGCGATGGCTTCCTTGCCCTGCTCGACCGCTTCCTCGCGGCGCTCCTTGGAGAACCACGCGCGGATCTTGTTGCGCGCCCGCGGCGACTTGACGAAGCCCAGCCAGTCGCGGGACGGCCCGGCTCCCGCGGCCTTGGAGGTGAAGACCTCGACGGTGTCGCCGTTGTCGAGCGTCGACTCCAGCGGTACGAGGCGGCCGTTGACGCGGGCGCCTATGGTCCGGTGGCCGACCTCGGTGTGCACGGCGTACGCGAAGTCCACCGGGGTGGCGCCCGCGGGCAGCGCTATCACGTCGCCCTTGGGTGTGAAGACGAAGACCTCGCTCTGCGAGAGGTCGAAGCGCAGCGACTCCAGGAACTCGCCGGGGTCCTCGGTCTCCTTCTGCCAGTCCAGGAGCTGGCGCAGCCACGCCATGTCGTTGACCGCGTCGTCCTTCTTGTCGGACCGCGGGCTGTCGGTGCGCACCTTGGAGGCGCCCGCCACCGCCTCCTGCTTGTACTTCCAGTGCGCGGCGATGCCGTACTCGGCGCGGCGGTGCATGTCGAAGGTACGGATCTGCAGTTCGACGGGCTTGCCGCTGGGCCCGATGACCGTCGTGTGCAGCGACTGGTACATGTTGAACTTGGGCATCGCGATGTAGTCCTTGAACCGGCCGGGGACCGGATTCCATCGCGCGTGGATGGTGCCGAGCGCCGCGTAGCAGTCGCGGACGGTGTCGACCAGGACGCGGATGCCCACCAGGTCGTAGATCTCCGCGAAGTCCCGGCCGCGGACGATCATCTTCTGGTAGACGCTGTAGTAGTGCTTCGGGCGGCCGGTGACGGTGGCCTTGATCCGGGCGGCGCGCAGGTCCTGCTGGACCTGGTCGGTGACCACGGCGAGGTATTCGTCGCGCTTGGGGGCGCGCTCGGCGACCAGCCGGACGATCTCGTCGTACATCTTGGGGTAGAGGATCGCGAAGGCGAGGTCCTCCAGTTCCCACTTGATGGTGTTCATGCCCAGCCGGTGCGCCAGCGGGGCGTAGATCTCCAGCGTCTCGCGGGCCTTCTTCTCCTGCTTCTCGCGCTTGAGATAGCGCATCGTGCGCATATTGTGCAGCCGGTCGGCGAGCTTGATCACCAGGACGCGGGGGTCCTTGGCCATCGCGACGACCATCTTGCGCACGGTCTCGGCCTGCGCGGCCTCGCCGAATTTGACCTTGTCGAGCTTGGTGACGCCGTCGACCAGCAGCGCCACCTGGTCGCCGAAGTCGCGGCGCAGCGCGTCCAGGCCGTACTCGGTGTCCTCGACGGTGTCGTGCAGCAGCCCGGCCATCAAGGTGGCGGGGTCCATGCCCAGTTCGGCGAGGATCGTGGTGACGGCCAGCGGGTGCGTGATGTACGGGTCGCCGCTCTTGCGCTTCTGGCCGCGGTGCCAGCGCTCGGCGACCTGGTAGGCCCGCTCGATCTGCCGGAGCTGGGCGCTGTCGCCCTTCGGGTCGTTGCCCCGCACCACGCGCAGCAGCGGTTCGAGCACCGGGTTGTACGGGCTGGAGCGCTGCACGCCGAGCCGGGCGAGGCGGGCGCGGACGCGGCTGGAGGAGGCCCCGGGACGCGTCGGCGCGACGCTGCCGGGCGTACGCACCGGGCGTACGGCGGGCGCGGCCGGTTCTGGCGCGACGGGCTTGGCGGGCGCGGGAGCGGGGGTGGGTGCGGCGGTCCGGCTGTCGGCGGACGTCCCCGTGCCACCCGCGGCCGGTTCCTTCCCGCCCGCGGCGTCGAGTGGCTGGGCCTGGTCTGGCAAGAGCACTCCTCACGCGGGGTAGAAGTTCCATGGTATCGACCTGCGGCGAGAGGCGGGCGCCCGAGCCTGCCGGGCGCCCGCCTCAGGGCCCCGTACGGGCCTCGCGTACGCCGTACGGGGCCGCAGGACGCTCGTAGGAGGCCGCAACCGGGCCCCGCGACCCGAATGGCGTACGAGAGCCCGTACGCGGCCCGAGAGCCCGTACGCGGCCCGGAGCGCGTCAGATCGCGACGAGGGTGTCCAGGGGGGCGTCTCCCAGGACCCGGGCCAGCCGCGCCCGGCCCCCGAGGAAGCCCAGCTCCAGCAGGACGGCCACGCCCGCGACGGTCGCGCCGGTCCGCCGGATCAGCTCAAGCGAGGCTTCCGCGGTGCCGCCGGTGGCCAGGACGTCGTCGATCACCAGGACGCGGTCGCCCTCGGCGAAGGCGTCGACCTGCACCTCGATCTCGGCGGTGCCGTACTCCAGGTCGTACGACTGCGCCAGGGTCTTTCCGGGCAGTTTGCCCGCCTTGCGGACCGGGACGAAGCCGAGGCCCGCGCGGGCGGCGGCCGGGGCGGCGAGGATGAAGCCGCGGGCTTCGAGGCCGACGACCTTGGTGGCGCCGTGCCGCGCGCACAGGGCGGCGAGCGCGTCCACCAGGGCGCTGAAGGCGACGGGGTCGGCCAGCAGCGGGGTGATGTCCTTGAAGATCACGCCGGGCTGGGGGTAGTCCGGTACGTCGCGGATGCGGCCGAGCAGCAGTTCCCTGAGCTCGGCGGAGGCTGCGTCCGTGGTGGTCATCGCGCTACTTTCGTCGGTTCATGTCGCGTCGGTCCATGACGTGCTTGTCGTTCCACGGCGCTTCGGGCCGTGGAGCGCTCGTCGGTCGACGAGGGTCGGTCGATGTGGGTCGGGAAACGGAAAATCGCCGCCGCCCGGTCGGTGTCGACCGGGCGGCGGCGATTCACGGTCAGCGCCGCTTGCCCGAGGGGCGGTTGCGGCCACCGCGGGTGCCGCGGTTGGCGGACGCGCCGCGCGTGCCGCCGGAACGGCTGCCCGGGGCGGTGCCCTGGGCCCGCGGGCCCACCACACCGGCGCCGGCCGCTGCGGCTTCCGCCTGGTCGTCGTCGTCCCCGTCCCCGTCCTCGGGGTCGGCGGGCTCCTCGCCGCGGGCGGCCGCCTCGGCGGCCTTCGTGGCGTCGGAGGCCCGGCGGGCGAGCACCCGCTTGCGGACCTGCTTCATCGCCGGGTCGCGCTCCTTGAGGTCCGCGACGATCGGGGTCGCGATGAAGATCGAGGAGTACGCACCGGCGGTGAGGCCGACGAACAGCGCGAGCGCGATGTCGTTGAGCATGCCCGCGCCGAGGATGCCGCCACCGATGAAGAGCAGCGCGCCGACCGGCAGCAGGGCGACGACCGTGGTGTTGATCGACCGCACCAGGGTGCCGTTGAGGCTGCGGTTGGCGATCTCGCTGTAGGTGTACCTGTTCTGCTTGGTGATGTCCTTGGTGGACTCCTTCAGACCGTCGAAGACGACGACGGTGTCGTAGAGGGAGTAACCGAGGATGGTGAGCAGACCGATCACCGTGCCCGGTGTGACCTCGAAGCCCACGATGGCGTAGACACCGACCGTGATCGTGAGGTCGTGGAGCAGGGCGATCAGTGCCGCGACGGCCTTGCGCCATTCGAAGGCGATGGCCAGATAGGCGACCACCAGCACCAGGAAGATGATCAGACCCTGAAGGGCCTTGTGGGAGATCTCCTTGCCCCAGCTCGGACCGACGATCTGCGCGTCGATGTCCTTGAGCGGGATGCCCAGTTCCTTGGAGATGTTCTGCTGGACGGACTTGGACGCCTCGGTGGAGATGTCGCTGACCTGGATGCGGAGCTTTCCGCTGCCCAGCTTCTGGATCGTCGCGTCGTGGCCGGCGGTGTGGCCCTCGATCTTGCTCTGCGCGTCCGCGACCGAGATGGAGGTCTTGGCCGTGGTGAAGTCCGCGCCGCCGGAGAACTCGATGCCGAGCTTGAGGCCGTTGACCACCAGGCCGACCGCGGCGACGACCGTGATCAGGATCGATACGCCGTACCAGATCTTGCGGTGGCCGACGAAGTCGTACGCGATCTCGCCGCGGTGCAGCCGGTGACCGAGATTGCTGAGCTTGGACATCAGGCTTCCTTCGTCTCGGTGGGCCGGTTGTGGCGGACGCTCCGACGCAGCGGCGCCTTCACGCCGAGCGCCTTGGGATCGAGACCGGACCACCTGTGGCCCTGAGCGAAGAACGGGCGACGGGCGAGGATCGTCATCAGCGGCTTGGTGAACAAGAACACCACGACGACGTCGAGCACGGTGGTGAGACCGAGCGTGAACGCGAAGCCCTGGACCTTGCCGACCGTCACGGTGAACAGCACGGCGGCGGCGAGGAAGGACACGAAGTCCGACACCAGGATGGTGCGCCGGGCGCGCGGCCAGCCGCGGGCGACCGCGGGTTGCAGCGAGCGGCCCTCACGGAGCTCGTCCCTGATCCGTTCGAAGAAGACGATGAACGAGTCGGCGGTGATACCGATGGCGACGATGGCACCACAGACCGCGGGCAGGTTCAGGGCGAAGCCGATCGCCTCACCGAGCAGACACATGATCGTGTAGGTGAGCGCGCCCGAGACCACGAGGCTCGCGAGCGCCACCAGGCTCAGTCCGCGGTAGTAGGCGAACATGTAGAGCACGACCAGGACGAGGCCGACGGCGCCGGCGATCAGACCGCCGCGGAGCTGCTCGCCGCCGAGGGCGGGAGAGACCGTGGTCGTGTCCTGGATGGAGAACGCCAGGGGCAGCGAGCCGTACTTCAGCACGTTCGCCAGGTCCTCGGCGGACTTCTGGGTGAAGCTGCCGGAGATCTGGGCGCTGCCGCCGGGCAGGGCCTGGGAGACCGACGGGGCCGAGACGACGTTGCCGTCCAGGTCGATCGCGAACTGGTTGTTCGGCTGGGCCTGGGAGGCGAGGTCGCCGGTGACCTTGGTGAACTGGCTGGCGCCCTTGGAGTCGAACGTCAGGTTGACGACCCAGCCGTTGCCCTGCTGCGAGTCGAAGTTCGCGCTGGCGCCGGAGACGCGCTTGCCGTCGATCAGCGTCGGGCCGAGCGCGTACTTGATCCACTGGTTGCCCTGCTGACCGCAGGCGACGACCTTGTCACCGGGCTTGGTGCCCTTGCTGGCCGCGGTGCGCTGCGTGGGGTCGGTGCAGTCGAGCTTGTCGAGCTTCGCCTGGAGGTCGGCGGGGATCGACAGGTCGGCGGCGCCCGTGCCGGGCGTGGTCGCCGGGTTGCTGGGCGTCGCGGTGGGCGTCGGTGTCGGCGCCTTGTTCACACTCGACTTCAGCGCGTCGGTGACGGCGCGGCCCTGCGGACTGGACGTGGTGCTCCCGGTGGCCTTCGGGGTGCCAGTCGCGCTGGGCGTGCCGCTCGGCTTCGGCGTCGTACCGCCGGAGGCCGAGGGGCTGGCCGAGGGCTTGGGCGCGGCCGTGGCCGGGTTGCCGTCCGCGGCGGTCAGCACCTGGCGGAAGGCGAGCTGCGCGGTGGTGCCCACCTGCTGCTCGGCCTGGGCGGCGTTGGTGCCCTTGGGGATGTTGACGATGATGTTGTTCGATCCCTGGGTCTGCACCTCCGCCTCGGAGACACCGAGTCCGTTGACACGGCGGTTGATGATGCTGACCGCCGTGTTCATATTGGACTTGGTGACCGCGTTCCCCTGGTCCGCCTTGGCGGTCAGCGTGATGCTGACACCGCCGGCCAGGTCGATGCCCAGTCGGGGAGTGGTGTTGCCGGAGAGGAACATTCCTCCGGTCAGCGCCACCAGGGCGATCACGATCACGGCCAGAGCGCGCCCGGGGTATCCCTGACTCCCCGGGGACGGCCTGCGGCCCTTGTTGGCTGCTGCCACCTTCTTGATTCTCCCTGTCCTACCGCCCCTGAGCCTGCACGCTCATGGGGTGGCCACGAAGTTGTGAGAGCCGGACCCTTACTTGGACGTGGAGTCGGGGCCGTCCTGCCCCGGCGCGTCCTCGGTCTTGCTCAGATCGATGCGGTGCTCGCCCGAGTCCTTGGCGTCCTTCTTGACGTCGTCCGTCGCAGCGGCATCCCCGGAAGCCGCGTCGGCGGTGACGTCGCCTTCGGTGTCCTCGGTGTCGTCGTGCTCGATCTCCTCCGGCTCGATGCCGTGCACGATCCGGTTGAACTCCTCTTCGGCCAGCACGGCGCCGATGGCGTTCTTCGCGAAGTGTGCGTGCACCCCGTCCGTCAGCTCAAGGAGGACCGTCTCCTCGTTCACTTCCTTGACCACGGCGTACATGCCACCGATCGTGCGGACGCCCGATCCGGGCTCCATCTGGTTCCGCATGGTCAGTGCCTGGCGCTGCTTGTTCTTGGCCGAGCGCGTCATCATGAACATGACGCCAACAATCAGGACCAAGGGGAGGAGAGTGACGATACTCACGGTCTGGACGTTCCTTCGCACGGCCAACGTGGGGCTGGCCTGGGTTTCGGGATGTGGGTGCCGATCCGGAGGAAGGGCGTCGGCGGAGTCTAAGCGCTGGCTCGCCGCCTGAACAACGCCAAGCATGGCACTGGGGTTCCTGAAGGGGCGAGTCTATCGGCGGTCAGGGTCCGAACAACCCGCTCTGTCCGGGTCCGGCGGGATTGTGCGGCGGTACCAGACCGAGGTGCGTCCAGGCCGCGGGCGTGGCCACCCGGCCGCGCGGTGTCCGGGCCAGCAGGCCCTCCCTGACGAGGAACGGCTCGGCGACCTCCTCGACGGTCTCGCGCTCCTCGCCGACCGCGACGGCGAGCGTGGACAGGCCGACGGGCCCGCCGCCGAAGAGCTTCAGCAGCGCCTGGAGCACGGCCCGGTCCAGCCGGTCGAGACCGCGCTCGTCCACCTCGTAGACCTCCAGCGCCTTGGCGGCGATCTCCCGGCTGATCACACCGTCCGCCCTGACCTGGGCGTAGTCGCGGACCCGGCGCAGCAGCCGGTTGGCGATCCGGGGGGTGCCGCGGGAGCGTCCGGCGATCTCGGCGGCGCCGTCGTCGGCGACCTCGACGTCCAGCAGCCCGGAGGAGCGGCGGATGACCTTCTCCAGTTCGGCGGGGGCGTAGAACTCCATGTGGCCGGTGAAGCCGAAGCGGTCGCGCAGCGGGGGCGGCAGCAGTCCGGCCCTGGTGGTGGCGCCGACCAGGGTGAAGGGCGGCAGTTCCAGCGGGATCGCGGTCGCGCCGGGGCCCTTGCCGACGATCACGTCGACCCGGTAGTCCTCCATCGCCATGTAGAGCATTTCCTCGGCGGGCCGTGACATCCGGTGGATCTCGTCGAGGAAGAGCACCTCGCCCTCCTGGAGCGAGGACAGGATCGCGGCGAGGTCGCCCGCGTGCTGGATGGCGGGTCCCGAGGTGATCCGGATGGGCACGCCCATCTCGGCCGCGATGATCATCGACAGCGTCGTCTTGCCGAGGCCGGGGGCGCCGGAGAGCAGGACGTGGTCCGCGGTGCCCTGGCGCTGGCGGGCGGCCCTGAGCACCAGGTCGAGCTGCTGCCGTACGCGCTCCTGCCCGATGAACTCCCCCAGGTCCTTGGGGCGCAGCGCCGCCTCGACCGCCTGGTCCTCATGGTCGGCGGTGGCGCCGACCAGTCGCTCCGGCCGCTCGTCGGTGGCGTCGTCCCAGTTCATGGTTGGTCTCTCGGGTCGGTGTGGGGTCGGCGGTACGGACCGGCGTCACCGGTACGGGTGCGGCCGGCGGCGTCAACAGGGCGGTCAGCGGGTGCGGTTGAGGGTCTGGAGGGCCGCGCGCAGCAGCGCGCCGACGTTCGGCTCCCGCTCGGCCTCGGCCTGCGGGGTGACGGCGGCGACCGCCTCGTCGGCCTCGCGGGTGGCGTAGCCGAGGCTGAGCAGCGCGGCGTGCAGCTGCTCGCGCCAGGAGTCGCCGACCGGGCTGCCGATTCCCCGGTCCGCGCCGGAGCCGACCGGTTCGCCCAGCCGGTCCTTCAGCTCCAGGAGCAGCCGCTGCGCTCCCTTCTTGCCGATGCCGGGCACCGCGGTCAGCGCCTTCTCGTCGCCGACCGCGACCGCGGAGCGCAACGCGTCCGGGGTGTGCACGGCGAGCATCGTCTGGGCGAGCCTGGGGCCGACTCCGCTGACGGTCTGGAGCAGTTCGAAGACCTGCCGCTCGTCCTCGTCCGCGAAGCCGTAGAGGGTGAGGGAGTCCTCGCGGACCACCAGGGAGGTGGCGAGCTTGGCGGGCTGGCCGATCCGCAGCGCGGCCAGGGTGTTCGGGGCGCACTGGACGGCCATGCCCACGCCGCCGACCTCGATGACCGCGGTGTCGGGGGCGAGCGCGGCGACCTGGCCGCTGACGAAGGCGATCACTTGGCGGACTCCTGGGGTCGTACGGGGCGGTGGGCGGCGATGGCCTGCTGGAGGCGGTTGGTGGCGGCGCCGCGCCAGATGTGACAGATGGCCAGTGCCAGCGCGTCGGCGGCGTCGGCCGGTTTCGGCGGGGCGTCGAGCCGCAGCAGCCGGGTCACCATCGCGCCGACCTGCGCCTTGTCGGCCCGGCCGCTGCCGGTGACGGCCGCCTTGACCTCGCTGGGGGTGTGCAGGTGGACGGGCAGGCCGCGGCGGGCGGCGCACAGCATGGCGACCGCGCTCGCCTGGGCGGTGCCCATCACGGTGCGCACATTGTGCTGGCTGAAGACCCGCTCCACGGCGACCGCCTCCGGGCGGTGTTCGTCGAGCCACTCCTCGATGCCGCGCTCGATCAGGACGAGCCGGTCGCCGATCTCCGCGTCGGCCGGGGTGCGTACGACGCCGACGCCGACCATCGTCAGCGGGCGTCCGGGAACGCCGTCCACCACTCCGATGCCGCACCGGGTCAGACCCGGGTCCACGCCGAGCACTCGCATGCCGCCCCCTTCCGCGCCCGTCAGCCGCCGTCTTCGCCAACCTGTTCGTGCAGGTTATCGGTTGGGGCCGACAAACAGCGGAGGGGCCGACGGGGTGTGTCCCGTCGGCCCCTCCGGCTGACCGTCCGTCAGGGTCCGCTCGCGCGCGGCCCCGGCGTCACCGCCTGAGCGCGGCTCAGGCGTCGACCTTCTCCATGACCTCGTCGGAGACGTCGAAGTTGGCGAAGACGTTCTGCACGTCGTCGCTGTCCTCCAGCGCGTCGATGAGCTTGAAGATCTTGCGCGCGCCGTCCTCGTCCAGCTCCACCTGCATGGTGGGCAGGAAGTTGGCGTCGGCCGAGTCGTAGTCGATCCCGGCCTCCTGGAGCGCCTTGCGGACCGGCACCAGGTCGGTGGCCTCGCTGATCACCTCGAAGGACTCACCGAGGTCGTTGACCTCCTCGGCGCCCGCGTCGAGCACCGCGTCCAGCACGTCGTCCTCGCCCAGCTCAGCCTTGGGGACGATCACCACGCCCTTGCGGTTGAACAGGTACGACACCGAGCCCGGATCGGCCATCGAGCCGCCGTTGCGGGTCATGGCCACCCGCACGTCGGACGCGGCGCGGTTGCGGTTGTCGGTCAGGCACTCGATGAGCACGGCGACACCGTTGGGACCGTAGCCCTCGTACATGATCGTCTGGTAGTCGGCGCCACCGGCTTCGAGACCGGCGCCGCGCTTGACCGCGCTGTCGATGTTCTTGTTCGGTACCGAGCTCTTCTTCGCCTTCTGGATGGCGTCGAACAGCGTCGGGTTGCCGTCCGGGTCGGCGCCACCGGTCCGCGCCGCGACCTCGATGTTCTTGATCAGCTTCGCGAAGAGCTTGCCGCGCTTGGCATCGATCACGGCCTTCTTGTGCTTGGTCGTAGCCCATTTAGAGTGGCCGGACATCCGACTGTCTCCTTCGCGTCACCAAATGCTGTCTTTCGTCGCGCCGTCGATCCTACCGGGATCCGGTCAGCCCGCCGCGCGCACAGTGTCCACGAAGAATTCATGGACCCGGTGGTCGCCGGTCAGTTCGGGGTGGAACGACGTGGCGAGCACATTGCGCTGACGGACGGCGACGATGTGGCCACCGTACTCGGCGAGCACCTCCACGTCCGCACCCACCGACTCGACCCACGGCGCGCGGATGAAGACGCCCTCGACCGGGCCGCCCTCGACGCCCGTGACGTCGACGACCGCTTCGAAGGACTCGTTCTGCCTGCCGAAGGCGTTGCGGCGGACGATCATGTCGATGCCGCCGAAGGTCTCCTGGCCGGACCTGGGGTCGAGGATCTTGTCGGCGAGCATGATCAGTCCCGCGCAGGTGCCGTAGACCGGCAGGCCGCCGCGGATCGCCTCGCGCAGCGGTTCCATCAGGCCGAAGAGCACGGCGAGCTTGGAGATGGTGGTGGACTCGCCGCCGGGTATCACCAGGCCGTCGATTCCGGCCAGTTCCTCCGGGCGCCGGACGGGACCGGCCGCGGCGTCCGCCGCGGCCAGTGCCGTCAGATGCTCCCGGACGTCGCCCTGGAGTGCCAGGACGCCGATCGTGGGAGAGCTGGTCATCGTCGCCTTACCAGCCGCGGTTGGCGTAGTGCTCGGACTCCGGGAGGGTGTCGATGTTGATGCCGACCATGGCCTCGCCGAGGTTGCGGGAGGCGTCCGCGATGACCTTCGGGTCGTCGAAGAAGGTGGTGGCGCGGACGATCGCGGCGGCGCGCTTGGCCGGGTCGCCGGACTTGAAGATGCCGGAGCCGACGAAGACGCCCTCGGCGCCGAGCTGGCGCATCAGCGCGGCGTCGGCCGGGGTGGCCACACCGCCCGCGGAGAACAGCACGACGGGCAGCTTGCCCAGCACCGACACCTCCTTGACCAGCTCGTACGGGGCGCGCAGGTCCTTGGCGGCGGCGTACAGCTCGTTGTTGTCCAGGCCCTTGAGGCGGGAGATCTCGCCCTTGATCTGGCGCAGGTGGCGGACGGCCTCGACCACGTTGCCGGTGCCGGCCTCGCCCTTGGAGCGGATCATGGCCGCGCCCTCGGCGATCCGGCGCAGGGCCTCGCCGAGGTTGGTGGCGCCGCAGACGAAGGGGGTGGTGTAGGCCCACTTGTCGGAGTGGTTGACCTCGTCGGCGGGGGTCAGCACCTCGGACTCGTCGATGTAGTCGACGCCGAGCGCCTGGAGGACCTGGGCCTCGACGAAGTGGCCGATCCGGGACTTGGCCATCACGGGGATGGACACCGCGTTGATGATGCCCTCGATCATGTCCGGGTCGGACATCCGGGCCACGCCGCCCTGCGCGCGGATGTCGGCCGGAACCCGCTCCAGTGCCATGACGGCGACGGCGCCCGCGTCCTCGGCGATCTTCGCCTGCTCCGGGGTGACGACATCCATGATCACGCCGCCCTTGAGCTGCTCGGCCATACCGCGCTTGACGCGTGCGGTGCCGGTCTCGGGGGTGGTGGCGGAGGGGCTGGTGGACACGGTGACCTCACTCGCTGACGAAATCGGTGGCTTTTCTCCATGGTCCGGCCGGTCGCCGGGGGCGGGAAAGGGCCAATTCCGCCGCGGTGGCTCCCCGCGGGCCGGCGGGTGGCCGTGTGGCCCGCGCGGATCGGTGTGTCCGGCGGGTGCCGGTGCGCTCCGTGGTGCCGGGGCGTTCAGTGCGACCCGGCGCCGTCCGCCGTGAGCGGCACCGGCGGCTCGTCGTCCATCTCGAAGGCCAGCGGGAAGGGTGCGTGGCCCGCGAGCCGGAACCAGCGCACCACGCGGTGTCTGCGGACCGCCCGCGCGGCGCGGACCGCGTCGTTGTGGAAGCGCCGGGCCATCGGCACCCGCCGTACCGACTGGGTCAGCTCCTTGATCGCCTCGGTGCCGCCCGGCGCCTCCCCGATCTCGGCGACCGCGCCCGGCTCGGAGAAGACCGCGCGCAGCGCCTGGCTCAGCTCGCTCTCGGCGACCTCCCGCTGCTCCGGTTCGGCCTGCCGGGCGGCGTGCGCGGACTCGTACAGCACGATCGACGCGGCCGGGTCCAGTACACCGGCCGTGGCCAGTTCCTGGGCGACCGAGGCGCGGCGCAGCAGTTGCGCGTCCAGGGCGGCGCGCGCCGCGTCGATCCGGGCGTGCAGGCGGTCGAGGCGCCCGGCCGTCCAGCTCAGGTAGAGGCCGATCGCGACGATCGCGACCGCGACCCAGATGATGGTGGTCACTGTCAGTCCCTTGCCAGGCCGAATCTCGCCCGAAGGCTGGTGCGTTCGTCCGCGGCGACATGCGCGGCGCCGTCGGTGACGGTCTCGTAGACGGACAGGATGTCACCGCCGACCACCGACCAGTCGAAACGCCGCACATGGGCGCTGCCGCGGGTGCGCAGTTCGGTACGGCGGGCGGGGTCGCCGAGCAGCCGCAGGGCGGCGGCGGCGAGCGCGTCGGCGTCCTCGTTGGCGAAGAGTTCGCCCGCCGCGCCCTGGTCGAGGACCTGCGCGAAGGCGTCGAGGTCGCTGGCGAGCACGGCGGCGCCCGCCGACATCGCCTCGACCAGGATGATCCCGAACGACTCGCCGCCGGTGTTGGGCGCCACGTAGACGTCGACGCTGCGCAGCAGCCGCGCCTTGTCCTCGTCGCTGACCATGCCGAGGAATTCGACCCGGTCGCGCATCGCCTCGGGCAGCGACTCGACGGCCTCCTCCTCGTCGCCGCGGCCCGCGACCAGCAGCCGGGTGCCGGGCCGCTCGGCGAGGATCTTCGGCAGTGCCCGGATCAGCACGGGCAGGCCCTTGCGCGGCTCGTCGATCCGCCCGATGAAGCCGATCGTGCCGCCCTGCCACTCCTTCTTGGGCTCGGCCCGCGCGAAGAAGTCCACGTCGACGCCGTTGGGGATGACGACCGCGTCGCCGCCCAGGTGCTCGACGAGGGTGCGGCGGGCGTACTCGCTGACCGCGATCCGGGCCCTGATCTTCTCCAGCGCGGGTTGCAGGATCGGGTACGCGGCGATCATCGCCCGCGACCGCGGGTTGGAGGTGTGGAAGGTGGCCACGATCGGGCCCTGCGCCGCCCAGCAGGCCAGCAGGCCGAGCGAGGGCGAGGCGGGTTCGTGGATGTGGATGACGTCGAAGTTGCCGTCGTGCAGCCAGCGGCGGACCCGGGCGGCGGACAGGAAGCCGAAGTTGAGCCGGGCGACCGAGCCGTTGTACGGGACCGGCACGGCGCGGCCCGCCGACACCACGTACGGCGGCAGCGGTGTCTCGTCGTCGGCGGGGGCGAGCACGGAGACCTCGTGGCCGAGGCCGATCAGGTGCTCGGCGAGGTCGCGGATGTGGAACTGGACGCCGCCGGGGACGTCCCAGGAGTACGGGCAGACGATCCCGATCCTCACGTTTTCTCCGTTCCGGAGTGGTCAGGTGGGCCGCCGGCCGTACCGCCCGCGCCCGACGGGCCGTCCGTGCCGGCCGTGCTGTGGGCGCCGGCCGTGCCGTCGGCCCTACCGGCGCCTTCGGCCGCGGCCGTGCCCGGGCCGCCCCGCGGGGAGACGCCGGACGTGCCCTCCGCCGTTGCTCCCGCGCTCTCCCCCGCCGTGTCGGCGCCGCCCGCCGGGGGTTCGGGGCGGGGTTCGAGGTCGGACAGCCACAGGCGTTGCAGCATGTGCCAGTCCTCGGGGTGCTCGGCGATGCCGGAGGCGTACGCGTCGGCCAGTCGCTGCGTCATCGCGGCCGTCTTGGACGTACGGTCGCCGGTCGCGGGGACCTCGACCGGCGGGTGGACACGGCCGCGCATGACGGGCGACTCGTCATACCAGAGGGTGACGGGGAGCAGCAGCGCTCCGGTCTGCTGGGCGAGCATGGCCGGGCCCGCGGGCAGCCGGGTGCGCTCGCCGAAGAAGTCGACCTCGACGCCGCTGGCCGACAGGTCGCGGTCGGCGACCAGGCAGACCAGGCCGCCGGACCGCAGCCGCCGGGCCAGGGTGCCGAAGGCGGCGCCGCCGGTGTGCGGCAGCACCTCCATGCCCAGGCTCTCGCGGTAGGCGACGAAGCGGTCGTACAGCGTCTCGGGCTTCAGGCGCTCGGCGACGGTGGTGAAGGGGGTGTCGAGCGCGGTGGTCACCCAGGCGCCGGCCAGGTCGTAGTTGGCCATGTGCGGCAGCGCCAGGATGACGCCGCGCCCGGCGGCGAGGCCGTCGGTCAGGTAGTGGACGTCCGCGGGGTCGAAGCCGCCGCGGATGCGGTCCTTGCTCCAGGCCGGGAGCCGGAAGGACTCCATCCAGTAGCGCAGGTAGGACCGCATGACCGAGCGCGACAGCGCGCGCAGCCGTGCCTCGTCGGCGTCCGGCACGACCCGGACCAGGTTGGCCTCGAGGCGTCGGACGCCCTTGCCGCGCTGCCGCCACGTGACGTCCGCGATGGCGCGGCCGAGCGCTCGGGCGGCCGGTTCCGGCAGCGTCTTGACCGCGCTCCAGCCGAGCCCGTAGAGCCCGTCGGCGAGGCTCCCCCTGAGCCGCGCGGCCCGGGAGGCGTCCTCGCTCACGCGCTGCTCCCCTGCCCCGCGGCGGCGGCTGCGGCGTCGGCCTCCGCGGACTCGCGGCGTACGGTGACGACCCGCTGGACGAGGGTGACCAGGCTGCCCGCGGCGACCGCCCACAGGGCGATCGGCAGCAGGTACTGGATGCCGGGGACGCCGAATTTGTGCAGTCCGGCGAAGCCGCACAGGGTCAGCGTGATCACCAGGCGCTCGGCGCGCTCGACCAGGCCGTTGACGTTCACCGGCAGGCCGATCGCCTCGCCGCGCGCCTTGGTGTAGGACACCACCTGGCCGCTGGCCAGGCAGAAGATCGTCACCGCGCACAGCACGAGGTCGTCGCCGCGGCCCGCGTACCACATGGCGAGTCCGCCGAAGATGCCCGCGTCGGCGACCCGGTCGAGGGTCGAGTCGAGGAAGGCGCCCCAGCGGCTGGAGACCCCGGCCTGGCGGGCCATGTTGCCGTCCACCAGGTCGGAGAAGACGAAGAGCGTGATCACCACGGTGCCCCAGAAGAACTCGCCCCTGGGATAGAAGGCCAGTGCGCCCGCCATGACACCCGCGGTGCCGAGCAGGGTCACCGCGTCGGGGCTGACCCCCTTGCGGAGCAGAAATGCGGCGAACGGCGTGAGAACACGCGTGAAGAACGCACGCGCGTACTTGTTCAGCATGGCCTTCCCGACAGGTCGGAGGATGGTGTCACGGCGGCCGGAGCGGCAGCCGGATGGCCCATCGTAGCCAGCCCGCGCGCACCGGATGTCCCAGGCCGTGCCGGAGCGGCGGGGGCGGCGGCCCGGCGTACGACGTATGGACGCACCCGGACGGCCGTGGGAAGGTCGAAAGACCGCGGGCGTCGTCGAGGCCGCCTGTGCGTGGAGCGGTCTCCCGTGGCGCCCCTGTGACGCGCCCCCCACCGAGGGCGCGGTCCGTGCAGTGAGGACCGGGAGGCGAGAACGCGTGGGTGGTGCAGCGGACAGGAGAGACGCACAGCCAGGAGCCGCCGGAAGGGCACCGGCGGCCGACCGCCCCGAGAACGTGCGCAATGTGGTGCTGGTCGGCCATTGCGGATCGGGCAAGACGACATTGGTGGAGGCGCTGGCGCTGACCACCGGCGCGGTGAACCGGGCGGGCCGGGTCGAGGACGGCGGCTCGGTGTCCGACCACGACGAGATCGAGCAGCGGCAGCAGCGCTCCGTACAGCTCTCGCTCGTCCCCGTGGAGTGGGGCGGGATCAAGGTCAATTTGCTGGACACTCCCGGATACGCCGATTTCGTCGGGGAGTTGAGGGCCGGTCTGCGTGCCGCGGACGCGGCCCTGTTCGTCGTGTCGGCCGCGCAGGACGGCGAGGGCATCGGCGGCGCGACCCGGATGGTGTGGGAGGAGTGCGCGGCCGTCGGGATGCCGCGGGCGGTCGTGGTGACGCACCTGGAGTCGGTGCGGGCCGGTTTCGAGGAGATGGCGGCGCAGTGCGCGGCGGAGCTGGGCGGCGACTCCCCCGATTCGGTGCTGCCGCTGTATCTGCCGGTGCACGGGCCCGCGGGCCCCGACGGCCACGCCCCGGTGACGGGCCTGGCGGGGCTGCTCTCGCAGCGGGTGTACGACTACGCGTCCGGCGAGCGGGCCGAGGCCGAGCCGGACGCGGCGCTGGCGCCGCTGGTGGAGCAGGCGCGCAACCGGCTCATCGAGGGGATCATCGCCGAGAGCGAGGACGAGACCTTGATGGACCGCTACCTCGGCGGCGAGGAACTGGACGTCAAGACGCTCGTCGACGACCTGGAGCGGGCGGTGGCGCGCGGCTCCTTCCACCCGGTGCTGGCCGCCGCGCCCGCCGCGGACGGCGCCCGGCAGGGCCTGGGCACCGTGGAGCTGCTGGAGCTGATCACCGGCGGTTTCCCGACCCCGCTGGAGCGGGAGGCGCCGCCGGTCACGACGCCGGGCGGCGGCGGGCGCCCCGCGCTGGTCTGCGACCCGGAGGGGCCGCTGGCCGCCGAGGTGGTCAAGACGTCCTCGGACCCGTACGTGGGCCGGATCAGTCTGGTGCGGGTCTTCTCCGGCACCCTGCGGCCGGACGAGACGGTGCACGTGTCGGGCCACGGCATGGAGGACCGCGGGCACGAGGACCACGACGTGGACGAGCGGGTCGGGGCGCTGTCGTCGCCCTTCGGCAAGCACCAGCGGCCGGTGCCCTCGGCGGGCGCGGGCGATCTGGTGTGCGTGGCCAAGCTGACCCGCGCCGAGACCGGCGACACGCTCTCGGCCAAGGACGGGCCGCTGCTGATGGAGCCGTGGGTGATGCCGGACCCGCTGCTGCCGATCGCCATCGAAGCGCACAGCAAGGCCGACGAGGACAAGCTCTCCCAGGGCCTGGCGCGGCTGGTCGCCGAGGACCCGACGATGCGTCTCGAACAGAATCCGGACACCCGGCAGGTCGTCCTGTGGTGCCTGGGCGAGGCGCACGCCGACGTCGCCCTGGAGCGGCTGCGCAACCGGTACGGGGTGCAGGTCGACGCGGTGCCGCACAAGGTGTCACTGCGGGAGACCTTCGGCGAGCCGGTGACGGCCCGCGGGCGGCACGTCAAACAGTCCGGCGGGCACGGGCAGTTCGCGATCTGCGACATCCAGGTGGAGCCGCTGCCGGTCGGCTCCGGCATCGAGTTCGTGGACAAGGTGATCGGCGGGGCGGTGCCGCGGCAGTTCATCCCGTCGGTGGAGAAGGGCGTCCGCACCCAGGCCGCCCGCGGGGTCGCGCTCGGCTTCTCGGTGGTCGACATCCGGGTCACCCTCACCGACGGCAAGGCGCACTCGGTGGACTCCTCCGACGCCGCCTTCCAGACCGCGGGCGCGCTCGCCCTGCGCGAGGCCGCCGCGGGCGCGCCCATCCATCTGCTGGAACCGGTCTGCGAGGTCGGCGTGCTGGTGCCGGACGCGTACGTCGGTTCGGTGATGAGCGATCTGTCGGGGCGGCGCGGCCGGGTGCTGGGCACCGAACCGGCCGCAGACGGGCGGTCGGTGGTGCGCGCCGAGGTCCCGGAGATCGAGATCGGCCGCTACGCCGTCGATCTGCGGTCGCTGTCGCACGGCACCGGCCGGTTCAGCCGGCGCTACGCGCGGCACGAGCCGATGCCCGCCCAACTGGCCACGAGACTGCGCCGGCAGGAGGAGAAGGACGAGGCGACCGCGCACGGCAGATGACGGGCGCGCGACGGAGAATCAGCGTCGGCGGACGCCGGAACAGCGCCGCTAAGTCGCCAAGTGGACATGTCCGCTGGCCAATCGGCGGCTCGCGGCCACGCCGCGGGCCGTCGCGCCGCTAATCTGGAGACTGCTCCGAACGTGTGACGTTCACCCGTGCGGGGAATGGGCCGGTCGGAGCCGTATGGACCGGTGAACCGGTGGATGTACGGGACTGGCGACTGGGGGCCTGTGGTGACGGACGGTATCGGGTTCGATTTCAGCCCAGGTGCGCAGATTCCGCTGACCGGCAGCGACGGTGAGACCGGTGCGACCCAGGCGCTGGCGTCCGCCGCGTACCGCGACACTCCGGTGACGACGCTGGTCGACGCCAACAGCGAGGCGAGCGTCAAGGCGCCGCGACTGTCGCTGTTCGCGCCGAATCTGGGCGAGGCGTTCTCCCGCGCCATCCAGGTCAGGATGCTGGGCGCGGCGCGCAGTGAACTGGTGCAGTCCTTCGGTGTGGTGCCGCAGACCGTGGTGGAGCACGCGCTGGCCGCCAACCGGATTCGGCAGGAGCGCGACAACCGGCTGACCGTGGTGATGGGCGTGTGCGGGGTGCTCTTCCTGCCCGGCGTGCTGCTCTGGCTCGGCGCCTTCCAGTTGCGCAAGTCGCTCGGGTCGCTGAAGGCGCGGGGCAACAAGTCGGGGGCCTTCGGGGCCGTCGTGCTGGCCGTGGCCGCCGCCTTCACCGTGCTGCTCGCGGTACGGCCGCCGTTCAGCGGTTTCTGGCAGCAGTATTTCCGCGTCCTGATGATCGCGCCGATCATCGGCTGGTTCTGGGCGAAGCGGATCTGCGAGGCCACCGCGAAGGATCTGCGCAGCCGCTGGGCGGGCCTGGTCGCGGGCACCGCGGTCGGCGCGAAGATCCCCGAGGCGGTGCCGCGCAACCCCAACCAGACCCGCGCGGAGCTGCTGCGGCAGAGCCTGGCCAAGCTGTCCGCGGAGCAGAACAGCAATGTGGTCTTCTACGCGGGGCCCAAGGGCATACTCGGCATGGGCAGCCGGTGGGCGAACTGGCAGATGGCCGAGGAGCTGATCCCGCGCGAGGGGCTGGCCGAGATCCACCCGTTCCGGAGCTGGGACGTCATCCGCGCCATCCACGACCAGCTACGGATGATCGAGCGCGGCCCGCTGCACACCGGCGGCTTCCCCAAGCCGTCGATAAAGCACTGGGTCGTGGTGCCGGTCGGCGAGGGCGCGGGCAAGATCTCCCGGCCCACCGGGCCTGAGGTCGACTCGTTCTCGGTCAAGGACTTCGAGATCCAGCGGATCTGCAACACGCAGCAGTTCGGCAAGGGCAACCGGCACTATCTGGGCATCCAGTTCACCCTCTGGGACGGCAATCTCGTCATCACGCTGATGACGACGGTGACGGTGCTGGCGCACACCCTGCGGATCGAGGTCACCGGGCACGCGCTCGGCCCGATCCACGGGATCTTCACCTCCGGGCCGCCCGCGAAGGAGAAGACGATCACCAAGCCGGTGAAGTTCTGGGAGACCAGGACCGTACAGCTCCCGCTGATCGAGTCGGACGAGGTGGTACGGCTGGCCGCCCGCGCGCCGCTGACCCGCTTCCCCGCCGTGCTGGACTACCTCGGCGGCACGCTGAAGCTGCCCGAGCCGTTCGGGCTGCGGCACACGTGGGCCGACAAGCCGTGGAAGCACCGCTTCATGGCCGACGACGCGCTGCGCGCGGCCACTCCGGTGCTGCGGGCGGTGCACGCCGCCGCGATCCAGGTGATGAGCGAGAACGGCGTGGACACCTCGCACTTCACCAGCCGCTCGATGATGCTGAGCGGTCTGTCGCAGAGCGTGGAGCCCAGGAAGGCCGACGCGTACGACGCCTAGGGCCTGTCCGGGCTCCGGCTCCGGCTCCCGCTCATGCGGGGTTCAGGGCGACGGGACGTTTCAGGGCGACGGGACGTCCGTCAGGAGGGCCAGACGTCCGCGAGCATCTTGCGGGTGTCGGCGAGGAGCTGCGGCAGCACCTTCGTGTGTCCGACGACCGGCATGAAGTTGACGTCGCCGCCCCAGCGCGGCACCACGTGCTGGTGCAGGTGCGCGGCGATCCCGGCGCCCGCCACATCGCCCTGGTTCATCCCGATGTTGAAGCCCTGCGCGCCGGAGGCGGACCGCAGGGCGGTCATCGCCTGCTTGGTCAGCACGGCCAGTTCCGCCGTCTCGGCGCCGTCCAGCTCGGTGTAGTCCGCGACGTGCCGATAGGGCACCACCATGAGGTGCCCGCTGTTGTACGGGTACAGGTTGAGCACCGCGTACACGTGCTCGCCGCGCGCGATGACGAGGCCGTCCTCGTCGGACTCGGCCGGGACCGCGCAGAACGGACATCCGTCACCGGCACCGGGGCCGGTGGGCTTGTTCTCGCCCTGGATGTACGCCATCCGGTGCGGGGTCCACAGGCGCTGGAACGCGTCCGGCACCCCCGCTCCGATCTGCTGTTCCGGCTCACTCGTCATGCCGTTCAGCATAGGACTTCCCCCGGAGCACGCGTGCTGCGGGGGAAGTCCCGGATCTCACGGGCGGCGGACGTCGGCGCCGTCAGACCTGGATGCGGCGCTCCACGGCGTCCACCATCTCGGCGATGGCCTCGTCGCGCGGAATGCCGTTCTTCTGCGAGCCGTCGCGGTAGCGGAAGGAGACCGTGCCGCCGGACATGTCCTCGTCGCCGACGATGACCATGTACGGCACCTTCAGCTTCTGCTGGTTGCGGATCTTCTTCTGCATGCGGTCGGAGGACGCGTCCACGTCGACCCGCAGGCCCTTGCGCCTGGCCTCCGCCGCGAACTCCTGGAGATACGGCACGTGCGCGTCGCCGATCGGGATGCCGACCGCCTGCACCGGGGCGAGCCAGGCCGGGAAGGCGCCCGCGTAGTGCTCGAGCAGCACGGCGAAGAACCGCTCGATCGAGCCGAACAGCGCGCGGTGGATCATCACCGGGCGGTGCTTGGTCCCGTCGGGGCCGGTGTACTCCAGGTTGAACCGCTCGGGCAGGTTGAAGTCGAGCTGCACGGTCGACATCTGCCAGGTGCGGCCGATGGCGTCCTTGCACTGCACGGAGATCTTCGGCCCGTAGAAGGCGGCGCCGCCCGGGTCGGGGACCAGCGGCAGCCCCTGCTTCTCGGCCACCTTGCGCAGCGTCTCGGTGGCCTCCTCCCAGACCTCGTCGGAGCCGACGAACTTCTCCGGGTCCTTGGTGGACAGCTCCAGGTAGAAGTCGGTCAGTCCGTAGTCGCGCAGCAGATTCAGCACGAAGGTGAGCGTGGTGTCCAGCTCGTCGGCCATCTGCTCCTTGGTGCAGTAGATGTGCGCGTCGTCCTGGGTGAAGCCGCGGGCCCGGGTCAGACCGTGCACGACGCCGGACTTCTCGTAGCGGTACACGGTGCCGAACTCGAAGAGCCGCAGCGGCAGTTCGCGGTAGGACCGGCCGCGGGCGTCGAAGATCAGATTGTGCATCGGGCAGTTCATGGGCTTGAGGTAGTAGTCCGTGCCCTCGTCGAGCTGCATGGGCGGGTACATGCCGTCGGCGTACCAGTCCAGGTGGCCCGAGGTCTCGAACAGGGTGCCCTTGGTGGCGTGCGGGGTGTAGACGAACTCGTACCCCTCCTCCTCGTGCCGCCTGCGCGAGTAGTCCTCCATGGTGCGGCGGATGATGCCGCCCTTGGGGTGGAAGACCGCGAGGCCCGAGCCGATCTGCTCGGGGATGGAGAAGAGGTCCAGCTCGTTGCCCAGCTTGCGGTGGTCGCGCTTGGCGGCCTCCTCCAGGAAGTCCAGATGCGCCTTCAGCTCTTCCTTGGTGGGCCAGGCGGTGCCGTAGATCCGCTGGAGCATCGGGTTCTTCTCGCTGCCGCGCCAGTACGCCGCCGCGTTGCGCATCAGCTTGAACGCCGGGATGTTGCGGGTGCTGGGCAGGTGCGGGCCCCGGCAGAGGTCCTTCCAGCACAGCTCGCCGGTCTTCGCGTCCAGGTTGTCGTAGATGGTCAGCTCGCCGGCGCCGACCTCGACGTCCGCGCCGTCGTCCGAGGACGCGGCGCCGCCCTTGAGGCCGATCAGCTCCAGCTTGTACGGCTCGTCGGCCAGCTCCTCGCGGGCGGCCTCGTCGGTCACGACCCGGCGCGAGAAGCGCTGGCCGCGCTTCTGGATCTCCTGCATCTTCTTCTCGACGGCCTTGAGGTCGTCGGGGGTGAACGGCTTCTCGACGTCGAAGTCGTAGTAGAAGCCGTCCTTGACCGGCGGCCCGATGCCGAGCTTGGCCTCGGGGTGCAGCTCCTGTACGGCCTGCGCCATCACGTGCGCGGTGGAGTGCCGCAGGATGTCGAGGCCGTCCTGGCTGGTGATGTCCACCGGCTCGACCTCGTCGCCGTCGGCGAGGGCGTACGCGAGGTCCTTCAGCTCGCCGCCGACGCGGGCGGCGATCACGGACCGCTCGCCGGGGAACAGTTCGGCCGCGGTCGTGCCCGTCGTGACCGTCCGCTCTTCCAGCTCAACGGAATCGCGTTTGATGATCACACGGACATCTGACACCGGTCTGCTCCTGACTCAGGTCCTGCTGGCTGTGGTGACTCGGCGGCGGCGGGCGCCGCACCGCTGAATCGTACCGAGCCGCGAGGGCTGCCCGCGAAGCGATAACCCGCGGGGGTGGCGGCGCGAGGTGCCGTGAGCCCCGACGACCGGCCGCATCGCGGTCCTCATCCCTGGGGCCGGTCCTCGGGACGGCCCTGGGGAGGGCCGCCGAGCGGCGGTGCCGGGGCGTCGTCGCCGAGCGGTGTCCGGCTGAAGTCCAGCGGCAGCCGCACGTTCCGGTAGCGGCCGACCGCCGGATGCTCCAGGGTCTCCACGGTGCGCCGCTCGCGCAGATAGTCGTCGTCGGCCAGGGACTCCAGGGTGCGTACGGGCGCGCAGGCGATCCTCGCGGTCCGGCACGCCGACACGATCCGCGCGACGGTGCGGCCGGACACGTACTCCGCGATGACCGCCTGGACCTCGTCCGACCGGCCGCCGCGCTGTCCCGCGGTGGCGAACCGGGGGTCGTCCAGCAGGTCGTCGCGCCCGGCGAGCACGAGGAAGCGCCGCCAGTCGGCATCGGTGTACGGCATGACGCAGACCCAGCCGTCGCGGGCCGGATGCGGGCGCCGGGCGGGTGCCAGCGACCGCGCCCACCCGATGTCGCCGCGCGGCGGGTCGAAGGTGTGGCCCGCGAGGTGCTCGACGAGGTTGAACGCGGCCATGTTGTCGACCATCGGCACGTCCACCCACTGGCCGTGGCCGTCGCGCAGGCGGCTGTACAGGGCCGAGACCGTCGCGAGCGCCATCAGGAGGCCGCAGGTCTTGTCGGCCGTGACCGACGGCGAGTACGCCGGTTCACCGCCGCGCAGGCGGTAGCTGTCGGCCATGCCGGACAGCGCCTGGACCGTGTCGTCGTAGCCGGTGACGTCGCGCAGGCCGGAGCGGGAGCTGTACGCCTGTCCGGTGCAGAGCACGATGTCGGGGCGGACCCGCGCGAGCGCGGCGTAGTCGAGGCCGAGCCGTTCGCGGGCGCTCGGCAGGATGTTGGTCACCACCGCGTCGGCCCCGGTCACCAGGTCGGTGAAGCGGCGTCGGTCCTCCCCCGTGGCCAGGTCGAGCACCACGGAGGTCTTGTTGCGCAGCAGCCGGAGCGACAGGGCCGAGAGACCGTCGGCCGCCGTCGGCCCGATCCGGCGCCCGATGTCGCCGCCCGGCGGCTCGACCTTGACGACCTCGGCGCCGAGGTCGGCCAGCAGCGAGGTCGCGTACGGCCCCATCACCACCGACGTGCAGTCGATCACGACGGTGCCCGCCAGGGGACCGCCGCGCGGGGCCGCGTATCGCGTCGGCACGGAATCTTCTGTCGGCACGCGATCTCCTGTCGGCACGCGGTCTCCTCGAAAACGTCGGTCTCGGCCCCGGGACCGGGCCACTTGTGCGCCGGGGGCGCGGTGGCATCGTCTCCAGGGCGGCCCCGGTGCCGCTCTGGAGTTGCCCACGCACTCGGCGGCGCCGACTTGTGCTCAGCCACAAAGGGCGCCGATAGCCTGGGGCGATGGACACTGGCGAGGGCGTCGCACGGTCGGTGACCCCCGCCGCCGCGTCCTCGGCGGCCGTGGGCACGCTGCGCGACCTGCTGGAGAGCCTGGGACCGCACACGCTGCGGCTCGTCGGCGGTGACCGGGCGCGGTTGGCCCGGCCCGCGGGCGAGCCCGTGGTCCACGGTCCCGACGAGCCGATCCACGACGTGGCGGGGGCTGTCGTACTGCTCACCGGGGGCAGGTCCGATCCCGCCGAGGTGACCGACCGGATACGGCAGGCCGCCGCCGCGGGCGCGAGCGCGGTCGTGGTGAAGGCGTGGGGCCGGGACCTGGGCCGGGCCGTCGAGGCCGCCCGCGAGGCGGACATCGCCCTGCTGTGCACGCCCGACGAGATGGCCTGGCGGCGCCTGGACGCGTTCGTCACCGCGGCCGGTGCCGCTCGGGCCGCCGTCCCCGAGGAGGCGGGCGGCATCGGCGACCTGTTCGGTCTGGCCAACGCGATCGCGGCGTCGCTGGGCGGGCCGGTCACGATCGAGGAGGTCGACGGCCGGATCCTGGCGTACTCCAACCTGCCGGACCAGGAGATCGACGAGATCCGGCGGTTGGCGATCCTCGGCCGCCGGACACCGGAACGCCCGGGTGACGCGGCGAAGTACCAGGCCGTGATCGCCGCGCAGGGCCCGGTGCGGTTCGCCAGTTCGGGTCCGGAGTACGCCGACCGGATGGCCGTCGCCGTACGGGCGGGGCACCAGGTGCTCGGCGTGATCTTCGTCCTGGCCGACCGGCCGAAGCTGGTGGACGACGCGGAACGCGCGCTGCTGGACGCCGCCCGCAGCGTCGCCTTGCACCTGCTGCGGTCGCGGGAGGCGGTCAGCCCCGAGCGGGAGCGGCGCGGCGACGCGCTCCGCGGTCTGCTGGCCTCCTCGCTGGACGCGGCGAGCGCCGCCGCGGCGCTGGCGCTGCCCGCGCGTGCCTCGTTCGTCCTCGCGACGGTACGACCGGTCGCCAGTGAGCTGCGGGCCGCCGACGCCGCCCGCGTCCGCGACCTGATCACGCTGCACGGTGAGCACTGGCACCCGGAGTCGGCGGCCGTGCTGGAGGCGGGCGACGTCGTCCTGCTGCTGCCCGTGCTCGACCCGCCCCAGGACGACCAGGGCCAGGCGCGGCTGGCCGCGCGGCTGCGCAGGCTGGGCACGGACCTGGTGACGGCGGCCCGCAGGTCCGCCGGGGTGGAACTGGTCGTCGGCTTCGGCGCCGTCGTCGACGGCCTCGCTGCCGTCGCCGGGTCCCGGCCGCTCGCCCGGCGGGTCGTGGACACGCTGCTCGACCCGCGCGCCGACCCGCCCCACGGCGGTGTCGCCACCCTCCACGACGTGCGCCCTCAGGTCGTCCTCGCCTGTCTGCGGTCCGGGGCGCCGATCGACGAGGACGTGCTGCGGCTGCCCGCCGTGCGCGCCGTCCTGCGCCACGACGCGGACCAGGGCACCGACTACGCCGGGACGCTGCTGGCGTATCTGGGGGCCGCCGGGAGCGTCGCCGCGACCGCCCGCGCCCTCGGCGTCCACGAGAACACCGCCCGCTACCGGGTCCGCAGGCTGACCGAGATGTTCGGGGTCGCCCTGGACGCGGGCGACGACACGCTCGTGACGTGGCTCCAACTGCGCAACGCCGTGCGCGGACCCCGGGGCGCACGCGGCTGAGGCCCTTGTGGGGACCGACAAGCCGCGGGGTCGGGCCCGTGGCGTGACGACAACGGCGGCGGCGCCCGCGCCTTCTACCGTTCGGGGCGGAACGGAGGAATCAGATGACATCAACCCTGCTCGCCCACGTCCGCGTCGGCCTCGGCGGACCACCTCGCGACGTCCTGGTCCGCGACGGGCGCGTCACGGCGATCGGCGCCGTCGGCGGCGTCCCGCCCGAGCCGGACACCGAGGTGATCGCGTTCGCCGACGCCACCCTCGTCCCCGGTTTCGTCGACGGCCATGTGCACATCGAGCAGTGGGTACGGAATCTGCGCGCCGTCGATCTCGGCGCCGCGCGGAGCCCGCGCGAGGCCGCGGTCATGATGCGGGACGGCATGCGCGCGGCGCACCGTACCGGGATCGTCTGGGGTCAGGGCATTGTGCCCGCGCTGTGGGAGGAGGCTCCGCACAAGCGTGTCCTGGACGAGCTGGTGGGCGACGCGGCGGTGGCCGTCAGCACCATCGACCTGCACACCACGTGGCTGAGCAGCGCCGCGCTCGACCTGGTCGGCCTGCGCGGGCACCCCACGGGGGTGCTGCGGGAGACGGCGTCGATCGAGACCAAGGCGCGGCTGGCGGCGATGGTGCCGCCCGAGGAACTCGACGCCTGGGTCGGGGAGTCCGTCGCCGCGCTGCCCGCGCTGGGCGTCACCGGCCTGACCGACCTCGCCTACGCGGACAACGTCGAGGCGTGGCGCCGCCGGTCCCGGCCCGGCGCGGTGCCGGTCAGGGTGCTGGCCGGCATCTGGACGCCGTGGCTGGACGGCGCCATCGCCGCGGGGTTCCGTACGGGGCAGGTCGTCGCGGGAACCCACGGGCGGGTGCGGGTCGGGCCGTACAAGATCGTCAGCGACGGGTCGCTCAACACGAGGACGGCGTGGTGCGTCGATCCGTATCCGCACCCGGCCGGGGCCGGGGCCGGTGACGCGTGCGGGCTGTCGCTGGTGCCGCTCGACGAGCTGGTCGAGCTGATGGGCAGGGCGTGGGCGGCCGGGCTCGAACCCGCGGTGCACGCGATCGGCGACCGGGCGAACTCCGCGGTGCTCGACGCGTTCGAGCGGGTCGGGTGCCCCGGCAGGATCGAGCACGCCCAACTGGTGAGCGAGCGGGACATGCCGCGCTTCGCCCGGCTCGGCGTGGTCGCGTCGGTCCAGCCCCAGCACGCCGTGACCGACCGGGACGTGGCCGACCTGCACTGGCCGGGCCGCACCGACCGGGCCTACGCCTTCCGCTCCCTGCACGCCGCCGGTGCCCGGCTTGAGCTGGGCTCCGACGCGCCGGTCAGCCCGCTGGACCCGAGGCTGGCCATCGCCGACGCGGTCTTCCGCACCGACGACGACCGGCCCGCGTGGCACCCCGAGCAGAGCATCCCGCTGGAGGTGGCGTTCGCGGCGGCCGGCGCGGGCCGGGGTCCGGTGTCCGTCGGCGACGTCGCCGACCTCGTGGTCATCGGCGGGGACCCGCGCGCGTTCGACCGCGCCGCGCTGCGGACCATGCCGGTGCTGACCACGATGGTCGGCGGCACGCTCACGCACCGGTCGGTCTGAGGGGCCGCCCCCGCGTCGGGCCCGCCCGGCCGCGGTCGGGTGCCGTCCCCGGCGACGGCGTGCCTACGGGCCGGGCGCGTCCTCGGGGGCGCCGATCAGCCGCGACACGCGGGCGCCCAACCGCCGTGCGACGCCCTCCAGTTCCCGTGTCCGCGGCCTGATGCTGTCGGTCGAGCCGACCAGGCAGGCCGCGGCGGCGACCGAGTTGCTGGAGTCGCGTACCGGCGCGGAGATGGAGATGATCCCCAGTTCGTCGATGGACTTCATCGACAGCACGCCGTCGCGCCCGGCGCGGGCGAAGCGCCGCAGGAACTTCTCGACCTGCTCCGGCGGGTGCCTGTTCGGCAGGACCCGGCGCAGCTCGTCGGCCTCGAAGTCCGATGCCAGGGTCGGTCCGCCGTCGGAGCCGATGATGGGGGCGAGGCGCCCGAGCCACGGCGTCATGCTCAACCCCTCGCCGACGCTCTGGAGTTCTTCGACGAGCGTGAGGCTGTGCATCCCGTTCAGCACGGTGATGAACGCGCACACCCCGGTCGTCGCCGCCGCTTCGGCCACGAGCGGCCGGCCCTTTTCGAGGATCATCGGCAGGGTCGCGGCGCGATGCCAGCCGTGCACCGCCCAGCTCGCCTCGAACCGCGCGCCGTCCTTGCTCCTGCGGACGACTCCCGCCCGGCCGCACGACTCCAGCAGGCGGCGGACCCGGTCGGGCCGCAGCCCCGTCCCGCTCGCGATACCGGCCAACGAGTCGCGCCCCGCGGACAGATGCCACACGATCCGCAGTGCCGCCTCAAGGCCCAGCGGGCTGCCGTCGCGGCCGAGCGGACCTCCGGGCGCGATGTTCGGCCGGTCCAGTTCGTCGTCCACCGTGCGTTCGAGCAGCCGCCGCGCCTCGTCGAGCACGCGGCGCGCCCGTGGTACGACCTTGGCGGCGCGGCTGACCGGCAGCCGGGCCGCCAGTACGGCGACGCATTCGCCGACGGGGCTCATGACCGGCACGGCGATCTCCACGCCCATGCCGATGGTCGACTCGGCGCGGAGCGCCCGCGGCGGGCCGTCGGTGTCTTCCAGGCGCGCCGCGCGCACGATCGCGCGCCGGGCGTCGTCGACCGACTCGCCCACCTTGGCGTGCGCGCGCAGGGGCCACACCGACTCGACCGAGGCGACCACCCGCATGCCCTGCGCCGTCGGTGCGGCCAGGCACGCGGTCTCGCCGGTGAGCGTCGCGACGAGCGTCAGCGCCGACCGGACGGACCTGGCGAACGGGGCCGCCGCGCGGCCGGAGAGCTCGATGGCCCGCCGTCCGATGCGGTAGGTCCCGTACGCGCTCCCGCGCTCCAGCAGTTCGAGTTCCGCCAGTTCACCACAGAGCCGGGAAGCGCTGCTCAGCACCGTGCCCAACCGTCCGGCGATCTCCCCGACCGGCATCGGCAGGGTGGGGTCGGGACGATTGCCGACCTGCTGCACCGCGTTCAGTCCCGACAACACATGTGTCGTCATCACCGGGTCCTCGACGATCCGTGTCGCGTGGGCCTTCCGTCGTGGCCGGGGCGACGTGCGTTCCCCGCACCGTAGCAGTGGCCCGCCCGCGCGCCCGGTGGTGCGCCGCCGCGGCGACCGCCCGGCCCGGGCGTTCGCGCAGAACCGTCAATTCGCCGTGCCGCGATTTGCCGGAAACGCATCGTGCGGCGTGACAGCACTTCCGCGGTGCTTATAGTGAGCCAACTCGTTTTGAGCACCGCCGGATTTCCCTTTTCCACAGAACGGAAAACGGCGTATCGGTCCTCGCATGTTGTTCCCGACTGCCGCAAGGAGCCCGACTCACGTGTTCAGCAAACACCTTACTGGTAGACCGGCGACAGCCGTGACAGCAGTGGCCGGATTCGCCATGACCGTCGGCGTCCTCGCCGGTTGCACCTCGCATGCCACCGCGACCGCCGATTCCGTGGGCGAGGATTTCATCCGGGGGACGTACGACAAGAGCGTCGCGCGGCTGGTTCCTTCGGACATCGCGGGAAAGGGCGGGATCGACGTGGCGAGCGGGCCCGGCTATCCGCCGTTCTTGCTGCTCGCCGAGGACGGCAAGACCCTGGCAGGCGCGGAACCCGAGCTTCTGCGGGCCGTCGCCGACGTGCTGGGGCTGAAGGTGAGGTTCGCCGACGTCAAGTTCGACGCGATGATCCCCGGCCTCCAGACCAACCGCTACGACATGGTCGCCGCGGCGCTCAGCATCACGCCCGCCCGGCTGAAGCAGGTCGACTTCGTCAGCGAGTACTCCGGCGGCACCTCGCTGATCGTGGACGCGGGCAACCCCGAGAAGCTGACCCTCGACACGATGTGCGGACACACCATCGCCGTCATGAAGGGCAGCATCTACGCCGAGAACTACATGCCGACGTTCGACCGGGACTGCGTGCGGGCGGGCAAGCCCGCCATCACCGTCTCGGTGTTCCCCGCCCAGGCCGACGCCACGCTCGCGGTCAGCAGCCGCCGCGCGGACGCCAGCATGTCCGACTACGGCCCGCTGTCCTACATCGCCGGGCAGTCCAACGGCCGACTCGACGTGCTGAACGCGAACTACCTGCCGACCACATGGGGCTACGCGCTCCCGAAGGGCTCCGCCCTGGCGCCCGCGGTCGCCGCCGCGATGAACAATCTGATATCCGACGGCACGTACGGCAAGATCCTTGCCAAGTGGAAAGTGAACCAGGGCGAGATCGCGAAGTCAGAGGTGCACACCGATGGCCAACGCTGAAATGCCCTCGCTCGCGCAAAGAACCGGCAGCCCGGACGGCGGCGTGCTCAAGGTCGCGCGCACCCGGCATTACGGTCAGTGGATCGCGACCTTCGTCATCATTTCCCTGGCGGCCCTCGTCGTCAATTCGCTGATCACGAATCCCCGCTATCAGTGGGACGTCGTATTCAGCTATTTCCGCGATGTGCAGGTGGTGCACGGACTTGTCACGACGATCGTCCTGACCGTCGTCGCCATGGTCGTCGGAATCGTCATCGGCGTCCTGGTCGCGGTCTGCCGTGATTCCAGGAACCGGTCCGTCGCCGCCGCGGCGCTGGCCTACGCCGGATTCTTCCGCGGCACGCCGCTGCTGGTGCGGTTGATCTTCTGGTTCAACCTGGCCGCCCTGTACCCGGTGCTGTCGCTCGGCGTCCCGTTCGGCCCGACGCTGGTGTCGGGTGAGGCGAACACGCTGATCACGCCGTATGTCGCGGCGATCCTCGGCCTCGGGCTGAACGAGGGCGCCTACATGTCCGAGATCGTCAGGGCCGGGCTCCAGTCGGTCGACCCCGGCCAGACGCAGGCCGCGCAGGCGCTGGGCATGCGCAGGGGCCAGATCTTCCGGCGCGTCGTGCTCCCCCAGGCCATGCGGGTCATCATCCCGCCCACGGGGAACCAGACGATCTCGATGCTCAAGACGACGTCGCTGGTCAGCGTCATCGCGATCCCGGAGATCCTCTTCCGGGTGCAGGAGATCTACTCGCGGACGTACGAGGTGATCCCGCTGCTGATCACCGTCAGCCTCTGGTACCTCGTGGTGACCACCGTGCTGAGCACGGGCCAGTTCTACCTCGAACGGCATTTCAAGCGCGGTGACACCCACTCCCCCGAGCCGTCGCTGCTGGCAGCGCTGCGGGCCGGGATCGTCCCGCGCAGGGCGAGGGCCGCCGCGCCGACGGGCCCGGCCGGCACCGAGGGAGGCCGCGCATGACCGCCGTCTCCACCCGGCCGATGGTCGAGGCCGTGGGCGTGCACAAGTCCTACGGCGGCAATCGCGTCGTCAAGGGGATCGACCTGACGGTCGCGGAGGGCGAGGTGCTGTGTCTCATCGGCCCGTCGGGGTCGGGCAAGAGCACGTTCCTGCGCTGCGTCAATCATCTGGAGAAGATCGACGCGGGCAGCATCAGCGTCGCCGGCGACCTGGTCGGCTACCGCGAGCACAACGGGTGGCTGCACGAACTGCGCGACGCGGAGACCGCCAAGCGCCGCAGCGAGATCGGCATGGTCTTCCAGCACTTCAACCTCTTCCCGCACATGACGGTGCTGGAGAACCTGATCGAGGCCCCGCTCCGGGTCCGCCGGGAGAAGCGCCGGGCGGCCGTCGAACACGCGCGGGCGCTGCTCACCCGCGTCGGGCTCGCCGACAAGGCGGACGCGTACCCGCGGGCGCTGTCCGGCGGGCAGCAGCAGCGGGTCGCGATCGCGCGGGCGCTCGCCATGCGCCCCAAGCTGATGCTGTTCGACGAGCCCACCTCCGCGCTCGACCCGGAGCTGGTCGGCGAGGTGCTCGACGTGATGCGGGGTCTCGCCGCGGACGGCATGAGCATGATCGTGGTCACCCACGAGATCGGCTTCGCCCGCGAGGTCGCCCACACCGTGGCCTTCCTCGACGACGGCGTGGTCGTCGAGAGCGGCCCTCCCGAGCGGGTGCTGGGCAGTCCGCGGCACGAACGCACCCGTTCCTTCCTGGCGAAGGTCCTGTCATGACAACTCATCGAATCCGGAAGGAAGCACCGTGAGCAACCCGCTGGAGACCTTCGACGTGGCCGTCGTCGGCCTGGGCGCCCTCGGCAGCGCCGCCGCGTACCACCTGGCCAAGCGCGGAGTCCGCACCGTCGCGTTCGAGCAGTTCGACCTCGGACACGTACGGGGCGCGTCGCACGACACCTCACGCATCATCAGGACGTCCTACGGCGCGACCAGATACGTCCGGCTCGCCACGTCCGCGTACCAGGACTGGGCGGACTTCGAGAAGGTCGCGGGCGAGCGGCTGGTCACGGTGACCGGCGGGGTGATCTTCCTGCCCGCCGACGGCCCCTACAGCGCCGGTGACTTCACCGGCAGCCTGACCGAGGTCGGCGTCCCGTACGAGCTGCTGGACCCGGACCAGGTCCGGGCGCGATGGCCGCAGTTCGACATCCCCGAGAACGTCGAGACCGTCTACACGCCCGACACCGGGATCGTGAACGCCTCCCGTACGGTGGCCGCGCTCCAGATGCACGCGCGGGCCCACGGCGCCGAGTTGCGGGCGCGCACGCCCGTGACGGCGCTGAGGCCGGGCGGCGCGGGCACCGTACTGGAGACGGCGGCCGGTCCCGTGCGGGCGAGGAAGGTGGTCCTGGCGGCCGACGCGTGGACGAACCGGCTGCTCGCCCCGCTGGACGCCGCGATACCGCTGGAGACGATGCAGGAGCAGGTCACGTACTTCAAGCCCGCCGACGCCGAGGCGTTCGACCCCGACCGCTTCCCGGTGTGGATCTGGGAGGACACCGACTGCTTCTACGGATTCCCCGCCTACGGCGAACCCACCGTCAAAGCCGCCCGCGACGTGTCGAACAACCTGATGACGCCCGAGGACCGGACCTTCGAGCCGTCCGCCGAACTGCTCGACCAGCTCTCGGCGTTCATGGGCGCCACGATCCCCGCCAGCGGCCATGTGCTGCGCACCGTCACCTGCCAGTACGCGATCACGCCCGACCGGGAATTCGTGCTGAGCCCGCTCGCGCGGTACCCCGACATCATCGTCGCCCTCGGCGCGGGCCACGCCTTCAAGTTCACCCCGGCCATCGGCCGCATCCTCGCCGAATTGGCGCTGGACGGTGAATCCACCGACGACATCTCGGCGTTCGCCGCGCCCGGCGCTGCCGCCTGACGGTCTCACAGGCCGGCGTTCCGCGACGGCCGCCGCGGAACGCAAAACGGCCCGCCGACTGATGTCGGCAGGCCGTCACGGTACTTCGAGGCCGGTGAGCCTCGGTGGGCGATACTGGGATCGAACCAGTGACCCCTTCGGTGTGAACGAAGTGCTCTCCCGCTGAGCTAATCGCCCGGGACGCCTCGAACCATACAGCGCGACGGGCCCGCCGTTCAAACCACATGCGCGGCGTCGGCGGCGAGCCGCGCGAGCAGCCCGTGGCGTCCGCCGCGCATCATCAGCGCGTGGTTGGCGAGGAAGAGCGGGCGGCAGGGGACGGCGAGCAGCCGCATCAACGGCTTGCGGACGACGACTTCCTGTTCGTAGAGCAGCCGGGTGCGGGTCCCCGGGAGGCCGCCCGGCGTGATCGTCCAGCGGAACCAGCCCTCCAGGTCGCCGGTCATCGCGGCTTCCAGGACCCGCGTACTCGGGTCGTGCCGGACGGATCTGGCGCTGACGACGAGGTCGTACGGGAGGAGGGAGCGGAAACGCAGCATGCCGGTGGTGTCGCCGGTCTGCCGCACCTCGCGGATCTGGGGCCACCAGACGGGGTAGTCGTCGGGCCGTTCCAGCACCCGGTAGACGGCGTCGGGGTCCGCGTCGAGCTGCCACGTCCTACGGAATCGGTAGTGACTCCAGTCCATACCGCAAGTGTGCGCGATCGAATCCGCGTACGGCGCGGGAACGCAAAGGATCCCGGGGAGCGGTGTGGAAACCGGTCCCCGGGATCCTCGAATCCGGTGGGCGATACTGGGATCGAACCAGTGACCCCTTCGGTGTGAACGAAGTGCTCTCCCGCTGAGCTAATCGCCCGGACGCGTGGACAACTTTACCGCACGTGGGAGGGGCCTCGGACCAGGCTCCCGAGGGCCCGCGACGGGCGCGCGGGGCCTAGCTGTCGGCCCAGGGCGTGTCGAGGCCGAACTGCCACAGGTAGCACCCGGCGAGTCCGGCCAGGGCGAGCACGGCGGCGGTGGTGAGCAGCAGATTGCGCCGCCGTACGCGGGGGTCCAGGGCGGCCCTGGCGGCGTCGGCGACCTTGCGGCGGGTCCAGCGCAGGACGCGCTGGGCCCAGGCGAACTCGGTGGCCCAGATCGCCATGCCGCCGAAGATCACCACCCAGCCGGGGCCGGGCAGCGGGAGCAGGACGACTCCGCCCGCGACGACGGCGAGGCCGACGAGGAAGACGCCGACCCGCCAGGACTGGTGCAGCAGCCGTGACTTCCTGATGAAGCCGGGGGCCCGTGACCCCAGCCGCGAATCCTTGGCCACGGCTCCATCGAACTCGTCACTCTCCGCAGTCATACCGACAATTTACCCGACCGGCGTTCGTCACCGAAATGGCTGATCGGCCCGTCTCGGGACTAGGCCGGACGAGGTACCAGAAGCCTCACAAACCCCTCAGAGGGGTTTACAACGTCCTCGCAGGTGGCATGTCGATTTCGCCGACGTGCGAATCCCCGAGCGCACACTGAGCGAAAGGCCCTGGCGCTTATGAACACCACGGTCAGCTGCGAGCTGCACCTGCGCCTCGTTGTGTCGAGCGAATCCTCACTGCCTGTACCCGCGGGCTTGCGGTACGACACGGCCGATCCGTATGCCGTGCACGCCACCTTCCACACCGGAGCCGAAGAGACGGTCGAATGGGTGTTCGCCCGCGACCTGCTCGCCGAGGGGCTGCACCGCCCCACCGGCACCGGAGACGTCAGAGTCTGGCCGTCCCGCAGCCACGGTCAGGGCGTCGTCTGCATCGCCCTCAGCTCCCCCGAGGGCGAAGCGCTGCTGGAAGCACCGGCGCGGGCCCTGGAGTCCTTCCTGAAGCGGACGGACGCCGCGGTTCCGCCGGGCACCGAGCATCGTCACTTCGACCTCGACACCGAGCTCTCCCACATCCTCGCGGAGAGCTGAGACCCAGCCCGTCACCGCAGTCCGCGGCCGTCCTACTCGGGGGGACGCCCGGACCCGACCAGCGGAGCCGGACGCTCGCGCCCGGCCCGGCCGCCTGTCATCTCGACACGACTTCGCACGCGATTTCGCTCATGACATCGCTCGTGACGTCGCTCGCCGCGACACGCACGACACCGTCACCCGTCGCGTACGTGACACGCACGACAGCCGTCTCCGTGGGGCCTGCACCCCCACGGCGGCGGCTTTCGCGCGCTAGAGTCACCGGAACGCAGCCGACCGATCACGCCGGCAGGGAGCAGTTCCGTGCTGATCAACCATGACACCAGGTGCGCGCTCGACAGCGTCGTCGACCTCGTCAACACCGCGCCGCAGATCGAGGGCCGGGAATCGCTCGCGGACGTCGCGGACCTCCGCGGCTTCGTGGAGCGCAACCAGGTCAGCGAGGTCGGACGGCTCGACGAGCGCGACCTCACCGCCGTCCACGCCGTACGCGCCCGCTTCACCGCCGTCTTCGGCGCCGCCGACAACGCGACGGCCGCCACCATGCTCAACGCGATGGTCGCCGAGGCGGGCACCACGCCGCGGCTGACCGACCACGACGGCTACGACTGGCACGTGCACTACTTCGCGCCGGGCGCCTCGCTGGCCGACCACCTCGCCGCGGACTGCGGCATGGCGCTGGCCTTCCTCATCGTCGCCGGGGAACGCGACCGGCTGCGGCGGTGCGACGCGCCCGACTGCCGCCGGGCCTTCGTCGACCTGTCCCGCAACCGCTCACGCCGCTACTGCGACAGCCGCACCTGCGGCAACCGGCTCCATGTGGCGGCCTACCGGGCCCGCCAGCGCGAGGCGAGCGCCTGAGCGCGGGCGGCGCGAACAGCCGACCGCGGACGCCGCCGCGGGCGTCCGCCCCCGCCCCGCGGCGTCAGAGCAGCAGCAGGTCGTAGATCGCGCCTGCCCCGAGCAGCCCTCCGATCACGCACAGGAACAGCATCAGCGGGGGCTGCGAGAGGGCGTACAGGCACCCCTGCGGCTCTCCCTCCCCCGCCCTCGCGGCGGGTTCACGACCCTCGGCGCGCGGGCCTGGAACGACGTTCTCGACAGTGGATTCGGCACGGTCCGGCCGCGGAGGGGAGAGACGATCCCCGGAGGTGGGCAGCACAGGCCGATGATCGCGCAGAGAACGATCACTCGTCTCCCAACACGCCAACTCCCAGGGGTGTTTCGGACCCCCACACCCGTTCGAAGAGGACCGTGCGGCGCACGCCTTTCCGGTCAGATACCGCGCCGCTTGAGGATCTCCTCGACGTCGGCGAAGTCGGACAGACCGCTGTCCGCCGAGGCGCGCCGTTTCGTGCTCGGGCGGGAGGAGGCGGGCAGCGCGGGGCTGGAGGCGCCGGGCACGGCCGCCGGGGGCTGCTGCCCCTCCTCGGGTCCGACGCGCGCGGCGATCAGCCGGGTGACGCCGTACAGCAGCACGGAGACGCCGATGACGCCGAAGCCGAGCCAGACGGTGGGCTTGAAGATCAGGTCGGCCGCCCAGTCGCCGGTGGCGGTGCCGATCTTGCGGCCGAGGGTCACGAGCCCCGCCATGGCCAGGCCGACCGGCAGCAGGGACACGGCGGCGATGCGGGTGGCCCGCAGATAGCGTCGGCGGTAGGCGGTCTGCACGGCGATGGCCAGGCCCGCGGCGGACAGGACGGCGCATAGGGCGGTGGTCAGCATCCCGAGGCTCCTGCGGCAGTTGCGGATGGCCCCGTGAGGTCCGGCCAAGGGCCCGCACGAGGTCGCGTCCTCCCATCCTGCCTCGACACGGGCGCGCGAGGCCACGGTGGGGGGCCGGGTTCAGGGGGATCTCGGGGGTGCCTCCTCCCCGAGTGGGAGACTTGGACCATGGATCAACCCTCCCCCGCCGTGTCGCGTCCCCCCGTACTCGAGGTCTGGTGCGAGCTCCAGTGCCCGGACTGCCGCACCGCCCTGGACGACGTCCGCGCGCTGCGCGAGCGGTACGGCGACACGCTCGACATCCAGCTCAGGCACTTCCCGCTGCCCAAGCACGCGCACGCCCTGGCCGCCGCGCAGGCGTACGAGGAGGCGTACGAGCAGGGCAGCGGCTGGCCGTACGCGGAGGCCGTGCTGGCCAGGGTCGAGGAACTGGACAGCCGCGGTGAGGCGGTGCTGGTCGAGGTGGCGCGCGATCTCGGCCTGGACGCCGACGAGGTGGACACCGCGCTGATCGACGGCCGCCACCTGCTGGTCGTCGACTCCGACGAGGCGGAGGGCAAGGCCATCGGCGTCACCGGCACGCCCACGTATGTGATCGGCGGCGAGCGTCTGGACGGCGGCAAGAGCCAGGACGGGCTGCGCGAGCGGATCACCGCCATCGCCGACCGCCTGCTGGCCGAGGCGGGCTCGGCCGTCCCCGGCCCCGGCCCGGCCACCGGCGACGACGGGCAGGTCTGCCGGATCCCCGGCCGCGACTAGACCGGCGCCGGGCTCATCGGGGTCGGACGCGGGCACGGGTCCGGGCTCAGACGCGGGCAGCGGGGTCGGGTCCGGGCTCGGGGTCGGGCTACAGCAGCGGCTTCGACAGGTGCCGCACCGTCGTGCCGTAGCCCAGCGACTCGTACAGCCGCAGCGCCGGTGCGTTGCCCGCGAAGACGTCGAGGGCGACGGCGGGGGCCCCGGCCTCGCGGCAGGCGTTCTCGGCGGCGAGCATGAGCGTACGGCCGTGTCCGCGGCCCCGGTGCGCGGTGTCGACCTCGACGGCCAGCACCCACGCGGGCGCGGCGCGGTCGGCCTCGTCGTACAGCCGCAGCGCCACGCGGCCGACGGTCACACCGTCGTGCGCGAGGGCGTACAGCGCGGCGCCCGGAGTCTCCCGGCCGCGCGGCAGCACGTGGTCGAAGGCGGCGGCCTCGCGGGCCGCCGCCTGCTCGCGCGGCATGCCGCGGTCGACCAGCGAGGCGATGAACTCCTCCGCGCTGTGCGCCCGCCACGGCCCGTACTCGGCGGCGGTCAGCGGGCGCGTGCGGCTGCCGGGCGGCAGCGGGTGCGGCGGGGCGGGCTCGCGCAGCGGCTTGAGCATGCCGCGGGCGCGTTCGACGTAGCCGAGCGCGGTGGCCAGCCGCAGCCCGTACTCGGCCGCGGCCGGGACCGAGACCTCAGCCCGCGCGCAGCCCCACAGCCGCAGCACCTCCTCGGCGGCCAGCGCGGCCACGGTGCCGCGCCCGCGCCGCCGGTCCGGCTCGTCGACGGCCAGCGCCGCGATCCGCCCGGTTCCGGGGCCGAGCCCCGGTTCCGCGCTCAGCTCGACACCGCCGACCGGGCGGCCGTTGACGCAGACGGTGAAGGCGCGGGCGCGACCGCCGTCGGGCGCGCGCCGCTCCGGGCCCGCGGGTCTGAGGGTCGTCGTCATGGTCGCGCTCCCGGGATGTCGCCGTACCGATCGCATGGGGTGCCGGGTGACGTTCTACCGCGCCCGGCGGCCGCCGTGCCGGGACTTGGGGGACCTACGGGTTCGGATCGGCCGCCGCGCGCTCGGCGAAGATCCGCATGGTCTTGGCCGTGACGGGCCCCGGAGCGGCGGAGAGCCGACGGTCGTCCGTCCGGTGCACGCCCTGCACATCGCGCAGCGACGAGGTCAGGAAGATCTCCTCCGCCCGGTCGAGGACGTCGAGCGGCAGGTCGGTCTCCTGCGCGCCGGTCCAGTCGATCACCAGCTCGCGGGTGATCCCGGCCAGGCAGCCGGACGCCAGCGGCGGGGTCAGCAGTCGGCCGTCGAGGACGACGAAGACATTGGACCCGGTGCCCTCGCAGAGCCTGCCCCGGGTGTTGGCGAACAGCGCCTCGCTGGCGCCGTGTTCGTGCGCCCGCGCGAGAGCGACGACGTTCTCCCCGTAGGAGGTGGTCTTGAGCCCGGACAGCGCGCCCTTCTCGTTGCGCGCCCACGGGACGGTGACGACGGCGGTGGTGTCGGGGCGTACGGACGCCTCGCCGAGCGCCACGACCAGGGTGGTGCCCGCGTCGCCGCGGTCGGAGCCGAGCGGCGACGGGCCGCCGGTGTACGTGATCCGCAGCCGTCCGAGCGGCATCGGGTTCGCGGCGAGCACGGCGTCGCAGGCGCGGCGCACCTCGTCCTGGTCGGGCTCCGGCAGGCCGAGGCCGCGGGCGGACCTGGCGAGCCGCTCCAGGTGGCGGGTGACCGCGAAGGGCCGGCCCTCCACGGCCTTGAGCGTCTCGAACACGCCGTCGCCGACCGTCAGTCCGTGGTCGAGCACCGACACGGTGGCGTCCGCGGTGTCCCGCAGTCCGCCGTCCACCCAGATCTTCACCGAAGCATCCCTCCGCTTGTCTCCTGGACTCCCGACGCTACCGCCAGCAGCCTGGCCGCCTTCAATTCGGTCTCGGCCCACTCGCCTTCCGGATCCGAACCCCAGGTGATCCCGGCGCCGGTGCCGAAGCGCAGCAGGGGGGCGCCGGGGCCCGTCCTGTCGATCCAGAACGTCCGGATGCCGACGGCCAGTTCACCGGTCCGCCGGTCGGCGTCGACCCAGCCGATCCCGCCGCAGTACGGGCCGCGCGGGGCGGTCTCCAGCTCGCCGAGCACCCGCAGCGCGCTCGACTTGGGCGCGCCGGTGACCGAGCCGGGCGGGAAGGCGGCGGCGAACAGCTCCGGCCATCCGGCGTCGGGGCGCAGCTCGCCGCGGACGGTGGAGACCAGGTGCACCAGGCCGGGGTGCGGCTCGATCGCGCACAGCGCGGGCACGGTCACCGAGCCGGTGGCGCAGACCTGGCCGAGGTCGTTGCGCACCAGGTCGACGATCATGACGTTCTCCGCGTGGTCCTTGGGCAGCAGCTCGTCCGCGGTCCGCGCGGTGCCCTTGATCGGCCCCGACTCGACCGTCGCGCCGTCGCGCCGCAGGAACAACTCGGGCGAGGCGGTGGCGATCTCGACGCCGTGCGCGGGCAGCCGAATCGTTCCGGCATACGGGGCCGGGTTGCCGCGGGCCAGGACCGCGGACAGCGCGTCGATGTCCGGGCCGCCGTACCCGCCCCGGCTCTCCGCCTCGGGCAGCGGCGCGGTCAGGACCCGGCAGAGGTTGACCTGGTAGACCTCTCCGGCCGCGATGCGCTCGCGGATCGCGCGCACCCCGGCCACATAGGCCGCGCGGTCCAGCGAGGAGGTCCACGCGGCGGGGTCGGGGCCGCGCCAGGGGCGGGTCCGGGGTGTGGAACGGGCGGGGTCGCGGCGTACGTCGCCGAAGCGGGCGCAGACCGTACGGCCCTCGAAGTCGGCGGCGACCGCCCAGAAACCCGTGGAGTCGAGCGCGCTCAGGTCCGCGGTGACATCCCGCAGGTCGGAGGCGACGAGGCCGCTGAAGCGGGCCATGGGGGCGAGGTCACGCACGGGGCTTCCCTGGTGGACGGCGAGTGGACGACGGAAGGGCCGAACCGGTGCTCGGCGGCAGGTGGAGCCGAGTCTAGGCGGGGCGCCGTCGCGGTGCTCCGACGGTCATGCGCCCGTCATTGGCCCGGCACGCTGCGGAAACCAGTTTTTGAGCTTGACCGGGAATCCGCTAGAGTTCACCACGTCGCCGGGACACGAGAGTGCCCCGGAGCTACGGCGCCTGCGGACGTGGCTCAGTTGGTAGAGCATCACCTTGCCAAGGTGAGGGTCGCGAGTTCGAATCTCGTCGTCCGCTCGACGTGGGGGATCTTCCCGAACCCCCGCTGTGTTGGTGGAGTGGCCGAGAGGCGAGGCAACGGCCTGCAAAGCCGTCTACACGGGTTCAAATCCCGTCTCCACCTCCAAGGACGATTAGCTCAGCGGGAGAGCGCTTCCCTGACACGGAAGAGGTCACTGGTTCAATCCCAGTATCGTCCACTGGACCCCACAGGGTCCTGGAGAAAGATCCCGCGCGATTAGCTCAGCGGGAGAGCGCTTCCCTGACACGGAAGAGGTCACTGGTTCAATCCCAGTATCGCGCACGCGTCATCAGCACCATCCGCGTCACCCGCACGACCGAGGACGATTAGCTCAGCGGGAGAGCACTTCCCTGACACGGAAGGGGTCACTGGTTCAATCCCAGTATCGTCCACGCGCAGGACACCGAGGGCCGGAAGCGATTGAGCTTCCGGCCCTCGGTCGTGCGGGTCCACTCGGCTGTGCGGGTCCCTCGGCGGTGCGGGTCCCCTCGGTCGCGGGAGGACCGCCCCCGTCGTCGGGATCGGGGTCAACTGGCCCCGGAAAAGCGCAATGCCCGGGTATCTCGCGATACCCGGGCAAACGCAGTCGTCCGCCGTACCCCCGTCCCCACGGGGTTCACCGGTATGTCCCCGGCCCGGACCGCTCTTCCGGGCCTGGGGCGTTGTGTCAGCGCCCCATCAGGCCGGCTACGGACGACGCTTGTGTGACCACCGCGTCCACTCCACCGAAGAAGTAGGCGAGCAGCGCTGCCAGCGGCAGCACCATGGCCGCCGCCACCAGCGGATGCCGGGTGCCGGTCGGACGGGCGCCGACGATCAGCGCCCTGCCGCCGCGCACGGCACGCGCGGTGCGTTCCACCGTGTTCGCCATGGCCCTCTCCAGAGGTGTGGTGTGGTCAGATCTTCTGTTGTCAGATTTGGGGCGGCGGACGTTTGACCTCGGGGGACGAGTGCTTCGCCCGCCGCTTGACCTCAACATTAGGGGCGCGACGGCGGTCGGTCGTCATGCCCTCGTACCCCTTTACCGGCCTCCCGGAGGATGACGGCGAGCGGCCCGGATACTCCCCTGGGTGGAGGAGGCGACCTAGGTCACCAGGGGTATCCCGGAGGGGACACCGGGCCGGAGGGGCGGCTTTTCCTGAGGAGGGGTCCGGGACCGCGTCGGTAGCGGGGCGGGTGACAGGGTGGTGACGGGGTCGGGCGACGGTGCGGTGGCGGGGCGGCGCTCAGCCCGCCTGCTCGACCTCGCGCGGTACCGGCTGCTCCACCAGGGCGAGAACCCTGGTGGACATGAAGCGGGCGGTGCGGACCACCGTCCCATTGCGGGTGACTTCACTCACTTCCACGACACCTCGGCGCACCGCCGTCTCCACTCTGCGGCCCGCCCGGGTGGCGATGACCTCATAGGTGCGGGTGGTGTCCCCCGCGTCGACGACTATCTCCACACGATCACCTTTCACGGCGTCATTCCCCCTTGGCAGACGGTCCGTTGGCGAAGCGGGCGCGGTGCTGACCACCCGTCGGACGGGCGCGCTCCCACCTCTCAAGGATCCCACCGGGCACTGACAATTAGCGCCCGCGCGCCTGCGGGGCATCAGCGCGCGGGGGGACTTGAGTCCGTAAGCTGTGGGCGGCCGGCCCAGCGGCCGGTCAGTTCAGTGGAGTGGGGCCTCCCCCACCGGAGGCAGGGGACGGACGGACATGGCGATGATGCGGCTCCGGCGCGAGGATCCGCGGGTCGTCGGCGCGTTCCGGTTGCACCGGCGGCTCGGGGCGGGCGGCATGGGCGTGGTCTACCTCGGCGCGGACAAGCGCGGGCAGCGCGTCGCGCTGAAGGTCATCAGGCCCGAGCTGGCGGAGGATCAGGAGTTCCGCTCGCGGTTCGCCCGTGAGGTGTCCGCCGCCCGGCGGATCCGCGGCGGCTGCACGGCCCGGCTGGTGGCGGCCGACCTCGAGGCCGAACGCCCGTGGTTCGCCACGCAGTACGTGCCGGGTCCGTCCCTGCACGACAAGGTCGCCGAGGGCGGCACGCTGCCCGCCGCCGAGGTCGCCACGATCGGCGCGGCCCTCGCCGAGGGGCTGGTCGCCGTGCACGAGGCCGGGGTCGTGCACCGCGACCTCAAGCCGTCGAACATCCTGCTGTCCCCCAAGGGCCCGCGGATCATCGACTTCGGCATCGCCTGGGCGACCGGGGCCAGCACGTTGACGCACGTCGGTACGGCGGTCGGCTCGCCCGGCTTCCTCGCGCCCGAGCAGGTGCGCGGCGCCGCGGTCACCCCGGCCACCGACGTCTTCGCCTTCGGGGCCACCCTGGCGTACGCGGCGACCGCCGACTCGCCCTTCGGGCAGGGCAGTTCCGAGGTCATGCTCTACCGCGTGGTGCACGAGGAGCCGGATCTGACCGGCGTGCCCGACGCGCTCGCGCCGCTGGTCTACGCGTGCCTGGCCAAGGACCCCGAGGAGCGGCCGAGCACCGTGCAGCTCTCGGAACGGCTCGCCGAGATCGCCGCCCGCGAGGCCCGCGGGATCGGCGCGCCGCGCCGCGAGGGGCTGCCGAAGGCGGCCGGGCCGCGCCCGGAACGGCCGACCGGCCGCAGGGCCGAGGAGTACGCGCAGCAGCACACCGAACGGCGGCCGGCCGGCGGGCCGACCAACGGGCGTACGGGTCCCGGTACCGCGCCCGGCCGCGGCAGCCGTACGGGCGGTGGCCAGGGGCCGCACGGCACCGGGGCCGGTGCCGGGGGGCAGGGCGGCGCGGGCACGTCCGGGGGGCGCTCCGGGTCGCGTACGCCGCCGCCTCGGCCGCCAGGCCCCCGGTCCTCCGGGACCCGCACCCCCGCCGCCCGGACGCCGACCGGGCGGCGTCCCGGTGCCAGCCCGAAGCGGCGCCTGTTGCGCCAGCGCGTCTTCGTCTTCGTCATCGTCACCCTTCTCGCGGCCGTCATCATCGCCGCCGCCCAGGGGTGCCACCGGCTCTCCCGCGGACTCGGCGTCCCGCCCACGGTCACCGTCTCGGCTTCCGCCGGGGATTCAGGCCCCTAGGGCTGCCGCCCTGGGCGCCCCGATGTCGACTTCCGTCACGGCCGATCGCGCCGTTCCCCCGGGTGGGGTGCCACTTTCGACCGTGCGGACAGTCCCGGCCAGCCGTGGCTCGTCGCGCAGTTCCCCGCGCCCCCGGTGGGTGCCACTTTCGGCCGTGCGGACCATCCCGGCCGGCCGTGGCTGGTCGCGCAGTTCCCCGCGCCCCCAGGTGGGTGCCACATTCCGCCGTGCGAACAGCACCGGCCCGCTGCGCTTGCCCGCGCAGTTCCCCGCGCCCCTACGGGCCCCACCCGGCGTCGCGGAGACAGTCCCGCCACGACGTGGCTCGTCGCGCAGTTCCCCGCGCCCCCGGTGGGTGCCGCTTTCGACCGTGGGAACAGCACCGGCCCGCTGCGGTTGCGCGCGCAGTTCCTCGCGCCCCTACGGGGCCCCAGTGCGGACGCCGGGTGAGGCGGGCTTTTGAGGGGCGCGGGGAACTGCGCGACCAGCCCATGTCGGGGCGCGGGTGAAGGACGGCAGGTACGAGCCCCGAAGGGGCGCGGGGAACTGCGCGACCGGCCCCCACCGGGGCGGGGGAACGGCGCGGGTGGCCAGGGCGGGGCGGGGCTGGCTCCGCGACGGGATGTGGCACTCGCGCGGGCGTCCGTACTCGTGAAGCCTCCCCCGCAGGGGGGCTGGCGTGGGTGGGCGGACTTCAGCTAGGTTTCCAAGCGCTTGCTTAGTAGGCTCGGGCGATCGGAAGGACGCGGCGTATGACGACCACCACCGCGAAGGACGGCCTCGGCGAGGAGGAGCTGCGCCGACGGGCCAGGGCGCTGCTGGCGGCGTGGGAGCCGGGGCGGACGGAGCCGCTGGAGTTCCTGCGGGCGCGGTTCGACGCGGGGCTGGCGTGGGTGCACTTCCCCGAGGGCCTCGGGGGCCTGGGTGCGCCGAGGGCGGCGCAGGCGGCGGTGGACGCGGAGCTGACGGCGGCCGGGGCGCCGGACAACGATCCCCGGCGAATCGGCATCGGGCTCGGCATGGCGGCGCCGACCATCCTGCGGTACGGCACCGAGGAGCAGAAGTCCCGCTTTCTGCGACCGCTGTGGACCGGCGAGGAGGTGTGGTGCCAGCTCTTCAGCGAACCGGGCGCGGGCTCGGACCTGGCCGGGCTGCGCACGAGGGCGGTCCGCGACGGCGACGAGTGGGTCGTGGACGGCCAGAAGGTCTGGACGTCGAGCGCCCACACCGCGCGCTGGGCGATCCTCATCGCCCGTACCGACCCGGATGTGCCCAAGCACCGAGGGATCACGTACTTCGTGTGCGACATGACCGACCCCGGCGTCGAGGTGCGTCCGCTGCGGCAGATCACCGGGGAGGCCGAGTTCAACGAGGTGTTCCTCAGCGGGGTGCGGATTCCCGACGCGCACCGGCTCGGCGAGGTCGGCGACGGCTGGCGGGTCGCGCAGACCACGCTCATGAACGAGCGGGTGGCGATCGGCGGACAGAGCCTGCCGCGTGAGGGCGGCATGATGGGCCCCGTCGCCGCGACCTGGCGCGAGCGGCCCGAGCTGCGGACGCCGGAGCTGCACGACCGGCTGATGCGGCTGTGGGTGGACGCGGAGGTCGCGCGGCTCACCGCCGAGCGGGTCCGCCAGCAGCTCGTGTCCGGCGCGCCGGGCCCCGAGGGCTCCGGGCTCAAGCTGGCCTTCGCCCGGCTCAACCAGCAGATCAGCGGCCTTGAGGTGGAACTCCTCGGCGAGGACGGCCTGCGCTACGGCGACTGGACGATGGTCAGGCCGCGCAGTGTCGACTTCTACGGCCGCGACGCGGGCTACCGCTATCTGCGGGCCAAGGGGAACTCGATCGAGGGCGGCACCTCCGAGATCCTGCGCAACATCGTCGCCGAGCGGGTCCTCGGCCTGCCCTCCGAGCCCCGCACCGACAAGGACGCCGCCTGGAAGGACCTCCCCCGATGATCGCCGCCTCCGCCCCCTCCCCCGGCCCCGCCGACCTCCTCTACTCCGAGGTCGAGGACGACCTGCGGGCCGCCGTGCGCGACGTCCTCGCCGACCGCTGCCCGCCGACGGCCGTGCTGGCCGCGATCGAGACCGACACACCGTACGACCCGGCGCTGTGGCGGGTGCTCGTCGCCGAACTCGGCCTCGCCGGGCTGCTGGTGCCGGAGAAGCTCGGCGGCCAGGGCGCCTCCGCGCGGGAGGCCGCCGTCGTCCTCGAAGTCCTGGGCGGCGGCGCCGCGCCCACGCCCTTCCTCGGCAGCGCCGTCCTCGCCACCACCACGCTGCTCGGCTGCGACACCGAGGACGCGGGGACGGCGGCGCTGCTCGGCCGCCTCGCCGCAGGCACGGCCACGGCGGCGCTGGCCGTCCCGCTGTCCGCCGCTCCCGGCGGCGCCTTCCCCACAGCGGTACGCGCCGACGCGGGCGGTCCGCTGACCGGCCGTGTCACCAGCGTCGTGGAAGCCCTCGTCGCGGACGTGCTCGTCGTCCCCGCCGTCGGCCCGGAAGGCCCGGGGCTCTACGAGGTCGCGGCGGCCGACGTCCGTACCGTACGGCCGGTCTCCCTCGACCTCACCCGGCCGCTCGCCGATCTGGAGCTCTCCGGCGCCGCCGGGCGTCTCCTGCCCGCCGCAGACCCGGCCGCCGCGCTGGACCGCGCCCTGCTCACCGGCGCCGGGCTGCTCGCCTCGGAACAGCTCGGCATCGCCCAGTGGTGCCTGGACGAGACCGTCCGCTACCTCGGTGAGCGCCACCAGTTCGGGCGCGTGGTGGGGTCCTTCCAGTCGCTCAAGCACCGGCTGGCCGACCTCTGGCTCGAGGTCGTCTCGGCCCGCGCCGCCGCCCGCTCCGCCGCCGACGCCCTGGCCACCGGCGCGCCCGACACCGCCGTCGCCGTGGCCGTCGCGCAGTCGTACGTCGCCGCCACGGCCGTCCACGCCGCGGAAGAGGCCCTTCAACTGCACGGCGGCATCGGCATGACGTGGGAGCATCCGCTCCACCTCTACCTCAAGCGCGCCAAGGCGGACGAGATCGCCCTCGGCACGCCGGGGTACCACCGCGCGGCGCTGGCCTCTTTGGTGGGGCTCCCGCCCCGCCCGTGAGGACGCCCGCCCGTGAGGACGCCCGCCCGTGGGCGCGTTGGGGGTGCCCCCAGCGCGCCTGAAGACCTGGCCCCGGCCGCCGCCCCGCGCGGCTACAGCCTCGTGGCGTAGAAGGCGACGGCCGACGCGGCGGCGACGTTGAGGGAGTCGACGCCGGGGGCCATCGGGATGCTGACCCACTCGTCGGCGGCGCGCAGGGCGTCCACGGAGAGGCCGTCGCCCTCGGTGCCGAGCATGAGGGCGAGTTTGGGGTAGCGGCGGGCGGCCAGTTCGTTGATGGTGATCGACTTGTCGGCGAGGCAGAGCGCCGCGGTGACGAAGCCCTGCTGGCGGAAGCGTTCGATGTCCTTGGGCCAGGAACTCAGGCGGGTCCAGGGGACTTGGAGGACGGCGCCCATGGAGACCTTGACGGCGCGCCGGTAGAGGGGGTCGGCGCAGCGCGGGGAGAGGAAGACGGCGTCCACGCCGAGGGCGGCGGCGCTGCGGAAGGCGGCGCCGAGGTTGGCGTGGTCGACGATGTCCTCGAAGATCGCGACGCGGCGTCCGGCGCCCTGGTCGGGGGCGGCGGCGAGCAGGTCCTCGGCCGTCGGCAGCGGCTTGCGCTGCATGGAGGCGAGGGCGCCCCGGTGCACGTGGTAGCCGGTGACCTGCTCCGCGAGGTCGGGGCTGACGGCGTAGACGGGAGCGGGCACCTCGTCGATGACATCGCGCATGACGTCCACCCACTTGGCGGACAGCAGCATCGAGCGCATGCGGTAACCGGCGTGCCGGGCCCGCCTGATGACCTTCTCGCCCTCGGCGATGAAGAGACCTTCGGCGGGTTCGCGACGCCGCCGCAGGTCCACGTCGGTCAGCGACGTGTAGTCGTGCAGGCGCGGGTCGTCGGGGTCGTCGATCGTGATGAGCTCAGCCACAGCCTGATACTGCCCTGTCCTCCGGCACCTGCCAACGGCGCATCCACAAGCCGTTCACCGGCCGGTACGGCCCTGCGCGACGCCGCCGCCCACGGTGACCACGTCGCCGATCACGATCACGGCGGGGGGACGTACGCCTTCCGCTTCCACGACGTCCGCGACGGTCGCCAGCGTGGCGTCCACCCGGCGCTGCGCGGCCGTCGTGCCCTCCTGCACCACGGCCACGGGTGTGTCGGCGGACCGGCCGCCCGCCACGAGCGTCGCCGCGATCGGGCCGATCCGCTCGACCGCCATCAGCAGCACGAGGGTGCCGCGCAGCCGGGCCAGCGCCGTCCAGTCGACCAACGAGCGCGCGTCGTCGGGCGCGACATGGCCGCTGACCACCGTGAACTCGTGGGCCACACCCCGGTGCGTGACCGGGATACCGGCCGCGCCCGGCACGCTGATGGAGCTGGAGATGCCGGGTACGACGGTGACCGGGACACCGGCCGCGGCCAGCGCCTCGGCCTCCTCCATACCGCGCCCGAAGACGTACGGGTCGCCGCCCTTGAGGCGGACCACGGCCTTGCCCGCCCTGGCGTGCTCGATCAGCGCGCTGTTGATGGCCTCCTGGGCCATCGCCCGGCCGTACGGGATCTTCGCCGCGTCGATCACCTCGACGTGCGGCGGCAGTTCGTCCAGCAGGTCGCGCGGGCCGAGCCGGTCGGCGATCACCACGTCCGCCTCCGCCAGGAGGCGGCGTCCGCGCACCGTGATCAGGTCCGGGTCGCCGGGGCCGCCGCCGACCAGCGCCACGCCCGCCGTCCGCGTCCGGTGGTGCGGCGCCACCAGCGTGCCGTCCCGCAGCCCCTCGACGACCGCGTCCCGTACCGCCGCCGACCGCCGGGGGTCCCTGCCGGTCAGCACCGCCACCGTCACGCCCTCCGAACGGCCCGTCGCGGGCGTCCACGCCGTGGCCGCCTCCGCGTCGTCGCTGCGCACGCACCACACCCGGCGGGCCTCCGCCTCCGCGGACGCCGCCGCGTTCGCCGCCGCGTCGGTGCTCGCCACCAGGGCGTACCAGGCGCCCTCCAGGTCCCCGTCCTCGTACGGCCGCCGCTCCCAGCGCAGCTCGCCCGCGTCGGCCATCGCCTCCACCGACGGCGTCGCCGTCGGCGACACCACCACGATGTCCGCCCCCGCCGACACCAGCGCCGGAAGCCGCCGCTGCGCCACCTGGCCACCGCCGACCACCACGACGCGCCGTCCGGCGAGGCGCAGCCCTACGGGGTACGCCGGGGCGTCCTTGCGATCCATGCGGTCCGGCTCCTTCTCAACGGTTTCCACTGCGTGCGGCGATCCTACGTTTCGGCCCCGGCCCCGGTCGGCCCCACCGTGCCCGGCCGCGCGCTTCCCCGCGCCCCTCCGGGACGCGTCCTCTTCCGCAGAGGGTGAGCCGTCCTTTTGGGGTGCGCGGGGAACCGCGCGGCCGACCACGACGCACCGCGACTGTGCACACCACAGCAGGCGGCACCCCCTGGGCGCGCGGGAAACCGCGCGCTCGGCCAGGACGCACCGCCACTGTGCACACCACAACAGGCGGCACCCCCTGGGGCCACGACCGCGCCGCCGAGGTGCATGCTGCCGTCAGCGGCGCCCCCTCCGGGGAGGAGGAGCAGGGCCCGGTGAGGGCCTGAGCTCCAGGCGGCGGCACCCCGTGCGGGGGCTACCCCTTCTCGGTGACGCCCGCCGCGTCGAAGGTGGCGACTTCGTGCATGACGCGCGCCGCGCTCTGGACGAGGGGCAGCGCGAGCAAGGCCCCGGTGCCTTCGCCGAGGCGGAGGTCGAGGTCGACGAGGGGCCGCAGCCCCAGCGTGGTGAGCGCGGCGACATGCCCGGGCTCGGCGCTGCGGTGCCCGGCGATGCAGGCGGCGAGCACCTCGGGGGCGATGGCGCGAGCGACCAGGGCGGCGGCACCGGCGCTGACGCCGTCGAGGATGACGGGGGTACGGAGGGCCGCGGCGCCGAGCAGGAGCCCGACCATGGCGGCGTGTTCGAGACCGCCGATGGCGGTGAGGACGCCGATGGGGTCGCCGGGGTCGGGCCGGTGCAGGTCGAGGGCGCGCCGGACGACCTCGACCTTGCGGGCGTGCATCTCGTCGTTGATGCCGGTGCCGCGCCCGGTGACCTCGGCGGGGTCGACGCCGGTGTAGACGGCGATGAGGGCGGCGGACGTCGTGGTGTTCGCGATGCCCATCTCGCCGGTGAGCAGCGCCTTGTTGCCCGCGGCGACGAGGTCGCGGGCGGTCTCGATGCCGACCTCGATGGCGCGCAGCGCCTCTTCGCGGGTCATCGCGGGCCCCGCGGTGAAGTCGGCGGTGCCCGCGCGGACCTTGCGCGGCAACAGCCCCGGGGTGCTGGGCAGTTCGGAGGCGACGCCGACGTCCACGACGCAGACCTCGGCGCCGACCTGGTTGGCGAAGGCGTTGCAGACGGCGCCGCCGCCGAGGAAGTTTGCCACCATCTGCGCGGTGACCTCCTGCGGCCACGCGGTGACGCCCTGGGCGTGCACCCCGTGGTCACCGGCGAAGATCGCCACGGCCGCGGGCTCGGGGATCGGCGGCGGGCACTGCCGCGAAAGCCCGCTGAGCTGCGCGGAGATGATCTCCAGCATGCCCAGCGCGCCCGCCGGTTTCGTCATCCGCTTCTGCCGCTCCCACGCCTCGCCGAGCGCCTTGGCGTCCAGCGGGCGGATGCCGCGCAGCGTCTCTTCCAGCAGGTCGTGCGGCTCCTCGCCGGGCAGCGCGCGGTTGCCGTACTCCTCGTCGTGCACGACCCACGACAGCGGGCGGCGCTGCGACCACCCGGCCTGCATCAGCTCGGGCTCGTCGGGGAATTCGTCGACGTACCCGACGCACAGGTAGGCGACGACCTCCAGGTGCTCGGGCAGGCCGAGCTCGGTGACCATCTGGCGCTCGTCGAAGAAGGAGACCCAGCCGACGCCGAGTCCTTCCGCGCGGGCGGCGAGCCACAGGTTCTCCACGGCGAGCGCGGAGGAGTACGGCGCCATCTGCGGCTGCGTGTGGCGGCCGAGGGTGTGCCGGCCGCCACGGGTGGGGTCGGCGGTCACCACGATGTTGACCGGGGTGTCGAGGATCGCCTCGATCTTCAGCTCGCGGAACTGCCGCGCCCGGCCCTTGGGGAGCGACTTGGCGTACGCCTCCCGCTGCTGCATGGCCAGTTCGTGCATCTTCTCGCGGGTCTTCGCCGACCTGATGACGACGAAGTCCCACGGCTGCGAGTGCCCGACGCTGGGCGCGGTGTGCGCCGCCTCCAGGACGCGCAGCAGCACGTCGTGCGGGATCGGGTCGGAGCGGAAGCCGTTGCGGATGTCTCGCCGTTCGCGGATCACCCGGTGCACGGCGTCCCGGACGGCGGGCTCGTACGCCTCCGCCGCGGGCCCCTGCTGCGGGACGACCGCGACCGGCAGCGGCTGGGCCTCTTCGGCCTCGGCGACAGCGGCGGCGACCGGCTCGGGTGCGACGGGCTCGGGGGCGACGGGCTCCGCGACGACCGGCTCCGCGACGACGGCCTCGGGGACGGCCTCCACGGGCGCGGCCTCGGTTTCGGGAGTCGCCTCGGGCGCGGTCTCGGCCGACTGCGCCGGAGCAGCGGCCTGTTCCGGTACGCCCGCCGGTTCCGGCACGGCGACCGGCTCGGCCGCGGCGGGCGCGGGCGTCCCCTCGGCGGGCGTCTGCCGGACGGCCTCCACGGGTACGGCTTCCACGGGCGCGGCCTCGGCCGGTGCCGCTTCCACCGGCACGGCCTCGGGCAGCGGCGCCGGAGCCTGTACGGCCGCCGACGGCTGCTCCTCGGGCGCGACGTGCGGCGCCTCCTGCTCGACCGGGGCCACGGGCGCGGCCTGCTCGGGAGCGGGCGCGTACTCGGCTGCGGCGGGCTGAGCGGGCGGCACGGGCCGGACCGGCTCGACGGCCACGGGCTGCGCCACGGCCTCGGGCTGCGCCACGGCCTCAGGTTGCGCGGCGGGTTCGGGCTGCGCGGCGGGTTCGGGGACGGCCACCGGCGCCGGGGCCTGGGCCGGGACGGCGGCGGCCGGGGCGGCGGCGGCCGGAGCCGTGGTCTCCTCCGGCGCGTCGTCGGGCGCGAGGAACGCGCGCAACGGGTCGGCGGGCCGCGCCGGGACGACGCTGTCGGCGTGCGGGATCAGCGACGGCTGGGAGGCGGCGGGGGCGGCGGGCCAGCCGCCGACCTGCTCGGCGCCCGCCGTGCCGGAGGCGGGAGTCCGGTCCGCGGCCTCGCCGGTCTGCTGGGCCGGGATGCCGGAGGTGTCGTCCTGCGGCACGTCGAGGTATTCGGGGCCGGAGGTCGGCGGGCCCGAGGCCCGTACCGGGGTCTGCGCCGGTGCCTGGGCGTGCGCGGGACCGCGGTCGGCCAGGGAGCGTACGGAGACGCCCCCGCCGATGCTGTCGGGCATCGGCGGGCCCATGTGCAGCGGGCGGCGCGGCGCGGCGGTCTGGGCGGCCTGGGCGCCGGCCGGCTGCGGCACACCGGCAGACGGCATCGGGACCGCGCCCGTGTCGCCGGGGCCGGCGAACTCGGCGGCCGGGGCCGCGTGCTCGGTACCGGTGTCGAAGCCGTAGCCGGGCGCCGGATTCCCCGCACCGGGCGTCGCGGCCTCGGCCACGGGCGGCACGGCCGGGGGCAGCGCCTCGCCGCCCTGCTGAGCGGCCTGCTGGACGTCCTGGGCCACGCCCTGCGGGAGCGGCTGCGGCGCGAGCACCGCCGCGTAGTCGATGGAGCCGGAGTCCCGGCCGCCCGCCTCGTGCGCGTCGGCGTGGGCCGGTACGGGCTGCGGCGGCACCGGCTGCGGGTCGCTCCAGGACCCCTGCGGGCCCGGCATGAGCAGCACGTCGTCCTCGTCGTCGATGCCCGCGCCGGGAGCGGCGGGCTGGTCGAGGTAGGTGTACGCGGGTGCGCCCTGTTCGTCGGGAAGCGGTTCCGCGCCCCAGCCGGGGACGGACGGCTGCGGTGCGGCAGTGCCGGGAAGCTCGGAGTGCGGCTGGCGAACCGCTTCCCCGACTGCGTTCTCCGGCAGCCCCTCGCCGGGGATCCGACCGGTGTCCGTCATGCGTGCCCCTCGCCCATCGGTTTCGCTCCTTCCAGCGCTGCACCGCGCGCGGCCCGACCCCCTCACGCAAGAGAACGAGCGTGCGGAGCAGCGGGCACGTGAGCGCCGGACGCCGCGGTTCTCGACGACCCGTCAACGCACGACGACGGCACAACGATCCGCCAGCCTACCCCGCTCGGCGCGGCGGCCCGTCCGGTGGTCCGCACCTCGGGACGCCCCGCGTACGATGCCCCGACACCCGTCCGCGACCGGCGCAAACGCCTTCTGCGCAGGCGTTTTTGATCATGCACAGATCAGCGGCGCGTGCCGCAGAGGGCAAAGGTCACCGAGCGTTCCCGCTCGGCCCACTCGGAATCCAGTTCGACGGATTGCAGGAGAGCGCGTTCCACCTCGTAACCGCCTTCCTCCAGTGCCCTGCTGACCGCTTCGGCCTCGTCGCGGGTGGTCGCGCCGGTCACGATCCGCTCCGGGCGGCGGGCCGCGCAGGCGGCGGTCACCTCGGCGTCGACGCACCCGATCCGTACCGCGTCGGGCTCCGGGAGGTCGTCCAGCACCTGGGGCGCCGGGCCGTGTACGACCTGGAGTTGGACCCCGGCCCTGCGGCCGGTGGCGGTGATCCAGTCGCACGCGTCGGCGTCCCGGTCGACGGCGATGACGGCGGCGCCGAAGCGCGCGGCTTCGACGGCGACGGCGCCGTCCGCGGAGCCGATGTCCCACACGAGGTCGCCGGTGCGCGGGCCGAGCCGGGCGAGTTGGAAGGCGCGCAAGTGCGCCGAGGTGTCGCCGCCGTATTCGGACGAGGGCAGCGCCCAGCCGCGGACCGGGCCGGGAAATCCGGGGTCGCGCCCGGCGATCCAGCCGCCGCGCTCCGCCGACGGTACGCCGAGACCGGCCGCTCCCGAACCGGCGGAGGTGGTGCCGCCGACGACCAGGACGACGTTCGGATCGCGCCAGATGTGGTCGGCGACGTTGTCGGAGGTGAGAACTGTCACCTGCTCCTGGTCGGTGCCGAGCGCTTCGCAGATGACGAAGGTGCGGTGGACTCCGGTGAGCAGCAGGGAGAGTTCGACCGGGCCCGCGCCGGGCGCGGTGAGCACGGCGACCTTCGGGTAGGCGCGGCAGACGTTGACCGCGCGGCGCAGGGAGCGGCCGTGCGCGACGACCACGCGGGCGTCGTCCCAGGGCATTCCGGCGCGGGCGAAGGCGGTGGCGACGGCGGAGACGCCGGGGATGACCTCGATCTCCAGGCCGTGTTCCGGCGCCCGCAGCGCGCGGACGACGCCGAAGAAGCCGGGGTCGCCGTCGGCGAGTACGACGGCGCTGCCGCGGTGCTTGGCGATCCTGCGGGCGGCGATCTCGATGCTGCCCAGCACGATCCGCTCGGCGTGCTCGGGGATGTGCGACAGCGCGAGATGGTGTTTGGTGCCCGCGACCAGGGTGGCGGCGTTCAGTGCGGCGCGGGCCGCGTCGGACGGAGGTGAGCCGTCCCATCCGATCACGGTGACCCGGTCGGCCATCGTCGTCTGCCTCCATGGCTGTGCGGATCGCTGCGGACCAGGTCACGGCACGGCGGCGTGGCGCGCCCCGGTCCCGGGGGGAGAACACTATCCGGGCCCGGGTGCCCGGGGACGAGGCGAGGGGGCAGGTATCCGCCACGGCGTCCTCGGAGCCGGTGGACGGGAGGGCTCAGCGCCAGTCGGCGTACGCGCTGAAGTCGGCGTGGGCGTCGTATCCGCCGTCGCCGGAAGCCTGGCCCGGACCCTCGTCCAGGTCCTCGGGCAGCACGCTCCACACCAGCAGGTCGGTGCGGATCTCGGCCCAGCGGCCGTCCTCGGTCTGGCTGCGGACGATGCCCGCGTTGCGCAGTACGCCCTCGCTGACGCAGCCGATCTTCTGCGCGACCTGCTGGGAGGCGGTGTTGTCGGCCGCGGTGCGCAGCTCCAGCCGCTCGAAGCGCTGGTCGGTGAAGAGCCAGTGGCAGACGGCCTGCACCGATTCGCTGGCGTATCCCTCGCCGCGCGCCCAGGCGGCGGTGAGGTAACCCACCTCGCTGCCGCGGATCCGCCAGTCGGTGTTGTGCAGGTGGACGGTGCCGACCAGCCGCTGGGTGAGGAATTCGGTGACGGCCAGGACGATGCCGCGGCCGGACTCGCGCTCGGCGGGCGCGGTCCTGGTGACGAACGCGCGGGCGTCGTCCTGCGAATACGGCTGCGGTACGCCGGTCCACGCGATGATCAGCTCGTCGTTCATCATCTCCGCCAGGGCGGGGATGTCGGCCTCCTCGTACGCGCGCAGCACCAGCCGCTCCGTACTGATGGAGATGTCCGGAAAGGTGGGCGTCATTCGCTGCTCCGTAACCAGGGCATGTGTGGATTGCACAGCATGCAGCATCCCGCACGGCATGGGCCGGGCAGGGTCGCCGGGGCGGGAGTGGGGTGCGCGGCGGCGAACGCCCTTCCAGAGTAGGGCGAATGCCGGTCAGGGCGGGTATCCGTGAACGTCATCCGATCCTGCTACCGTCAGCCCGCGTGACAGTGCACCACGCAGCAGGAGTCGGCTACCAACGGGCAGCGGAGGTCTACGAGAGCTCCCGGCCCTCCTATCCGCTCGCCGCGCTCGCCGCGCTGGCGGACGCGTTGCCCCTGGAAGCGGGCCGTACCGTGGTCGATCTCGGCGCGGGCACCGGCAAGTTCACCCGTCTGCTGGCACTGACCGGGGCCGAGGTGCTCGCGGTGGAGCCGGTGAAGGAGATGCGGGAGCGGCTCGCCGAGCTGCTGCCCGCGGTCGCGGTGAACGCGGGGACGGCGGAGACGACGGGGCTGCCCGACGGCTGCGCGGACGCCGTGGTGGCGGCGCAGTCCTGGCACTGGTTCGAGGAGCCGGCCGCGCTGACCGAGGTGGAGCGGCTGCTGCGGCCGGGCGGCGCGCTGGCGCTGGTGTGGAACACCTTCGACACCTCGGAGCCGTGGATGCGCGACTTCCAGGACATCTACTTCCGGCTGGCGCCGCGCGATCTGCCCCGCCCGCCGCTGTCCTCCGGCCTCGGCGACGCGGCCTGGCGCAAGCCGTTCGAGTCGCGGCCCGGCTGGGGGGCGATCGAGGAGCGGCACTGGCCCAATCCGCACTCCACGACGGTCGCGGACATCGTCGACCGGATGATGTCGTCCAGCCATATCGCCGTCCTCGACGCGACCGCCCAGGGGCGGGTGCGCGCGGAGTTGGAGGCGGTGCTGGGGGCGCACCACGCGACGCGCAGCAGCGGCGCGATCGAGATGCCGTACGTGACGGACGTGTACTGGGTGCGGCACGGCTGAGGCCCCGCGCCCTCGGGGGGAGCGGGGCCCGTGCGCGGCGGTCAGGCCGCCGGGGCGCCGAAGGCCGGTATCACCGAGCCCTTGAAGGTCGTCTCGATGTACTGCTTCACCTCGGGCGAGTTGAGCAGTTCCGCGAGCTTCTTCACGCGCGGGTCGTTCTCGTTGCCCTTCTTGACGGCCAGGAAGTTGGCGTACGGATTCCCGTCCGCCTTCTCCAGCGCCAGCGCGTCCTTGGCCGGGCTGAGATCGGCCTGGATCGCGTAGTTGCCGTTGATCACGCCCGCGTGCACGTCGTCCAGGGAGCGCGGGAGCTGGGCGGCCTCCAGCTCCTTGAACTTCAGGTGCTTCGGGTTGGCCGTGACGTCGGCGGGGGTCGCGGTCTGGTCGGTGCCCGCCTTGAGGGTGATCAGGCCGTTGTCGGCGAGCAGCTTGAGCGCGCGTGCCTCGTTGGTCGTGTCGTTCGGTACGGCGACGCTCGCGCCGTCCTTGAGCGCGCCGATCGACGTGATCTTGTGGGAGTACAGGCCCAGCGGCTCCAGCTCGACGTTGACGACGGGCACGATGTGGGTGCCGTTCTTCTTGTTGAAGTCGTCCAGGTAGGGCTTGTGCTGGAAGAAGTTCGCGCCGACCTCGCCCTGCTCGGTGGCGGTGTTGGGCAGCACGTAGTCGGAGAACTCCTTGACCTGGAGGTCGAGTCCGGCCTTCTTCGCCAGGTGGTCCTTGACGTAGTCGAGGATCTGCGCGTGCGGGGTGGGGCTCGCCGCGACCACGAGCGGGCCGCTGGTGTCCTTGGCGCTCGCCTTGGAGTCGGAGTCGGAGCCGCAGGCGGTGAGGCCGAGCGAGAGCGCGGCGGCGGCGAGGACGGCGGCGGTGATGGTGGTGTTGTTTCGCACGAAAAGTGCCTCTTTCTGGTTTATCCGGGTCGTGCTGGGTGGTGCGGCGCCGCGACGCTGCGGTGCCAGGGGGACAGAAGCGGGTCGGGACGGGAGAGTCGGGCGGTCAGGAGGCTGTCGCCGGGCGCAGCAGGCGCAGCCGGGGGGCCGCGCCGGACCGGCCGCGGCGAGCGACGGTGCGGGCGGCGAAGTCCCCGACGAGCTGGACGAGGGTGACCACGACGACGAGCACGGCGACGATCACCCACATGAAGCCGGTCTCGAAGCGCTGGTAGCCGTAGCGCAGCGCGAGGTCGCCGAGCCCGCCGCCGCCGACCACCCCGGCCATCGCGGAGTAGCCGATCAGCGCGATGACGGTGGTGGTGGCGCTGGCGATCAGTGAGGCGAGGGACTCCGGCAGCAGCACCTTGCGGACCACCGTCCACGTACTGCCGCCCATCGCCTGGACGGCCTCTACCAGGCCGTGGTCCACCTCGCGGACCGCCGTCTCGACCAGCCGGGCGAAGAACGGGATCGCGCCGACGGCCAGCGGGACGACGGCCGCCTCCCAGCCGATGGTGGTGCCGACGATCGCCCGGGTGAAGGACATCAGGGCGATCATCAGGATCACGAACGGCAGCGACCTGCCGATGTTCACGACGACGCCGAGGACGCGGTTGACGGGCAGACAGCGCAGCAGGCCGCCCCGGTCGGTGAGGACCAGCAGGACACCGATCGGCAGCCCCGCGGCCACCGATATGACCGTGGCCCAGGCGACCATGCGCAGCGTCTCGCCACCCGCCTGCGTGAGCAGCGGGTGCATCTCGGACCAGGTCACTTCGCCGTCTCCCCGACCGTGTTCCGGGCCTTCTCCCCCGCCGTGTTCCCCGCCGTGTCTCCTGCCGCGACCGGCTCGGCCTTGGCGGCGACGACGGCGACGTCCAGGCCCTGCTCGCGCAGGTAGCCGATCGGCACCACGTTGTCCTCGAAGCGGCCCGGCAGCTCGATCCGCATCCGGCCGATCTGCCGTCCGTCGTAGGTCTCCATGGCCGCGCCGAGGATGGAGATGTCCACGTTGTACGTGCGCGCCAGCCGGGAGATCACCGGCCGGGTCGCGCTGTCGCCGTGGAAGGTGAGGTCGACCACCGTACGGTCGGGGCCCGACGCGTCGCCGTCCACGGGGAACAGCTCGTCGGCCAGCTCGGAACCGGGGGTGGCCAGCAGTTCGGCCACGGTGCCTGACTCCACTACGCGTCCGCCTTTCATGAGTGCCGCCGAGTCGCAGACCTGCTTGACGACGTCCATCTCGTGGGTGATCAACAGGACGGTCAGGCCGAGCTGCCGGTTGAGGTCGCGCAGCAGCCGCAGCACGGACCGGGTGGTCTCCGGGTCGAGTGCCGAGGTGGCCTCGTCGGAGAGCAGCACCTTGGGGTCGCCCGCCAGGGCGCGGGCGATGCCGACGCGCTGCTTCTGGCCGCCGGACAGCTGCGCGGGGTAGGCGCGGGCCTTGTCGGACAGGCCGACCAGGTCGAGGAGTTCACCGGCCTTGCGGGCCCGCTGGCGGCCGGAGATCCCCAGGATCTCCAGCGGGAGTTCGACGTTGTCCTGCACGGTGCGCGAGGAGAGCAGATTGAAGTGCTGGAAGACCATGCCGATCCCGGCGCGGGCGGCGCGCAGGGCGGCGGGGGCGCGGTCGGAGCGTCCGGCCAGCGCGGTCAGGTCGCGGCCCGCCACCTCGACGGTGCCGGAGGTGGGGCGCTCCAGCAGGTTCACGCAGCGGATCAGGGTGCTCTTGCCCGCGCCGCTGCGGCCGACGACGCCGTAGACCTCGCCTTCGCGTACCCGCAGGTCCACCCCGTCCAGGGCGGTGACCTCACGGTCGCGCGAGCGGTAGACCTTTCTCAGGTCGGTGGTGGTGATCACAGGAGCGTCCATCGGGGTCGAGCGCGCGGCGGACGTACCACCGCGCACGGGGGCGTTCTTCTCGGGACGCGGCACGCGGCGGCACGCCGGAAAGGGCGGCGGGCCTCAAAGGATTTCGGCGGCGCTCTGGGCGCTGCGCCGGTGCGTGACGCGGGGCACTCGCTTCGGGGCGCGAGGCGTGGAGGTGGGCCCTCGGTCAGTCACACATTCGACACGCACAACGAACACCGGGCGTGATCGCCTCGGTCGCGCGGCTGCGGCTGTTCGTCGTGGTCATGCGTTCCAGTAAACCAGACGGGTGGCCGCGTTCCGAAATCCGGTCCGATTGTTCATTATGCGGACACACTCACGGGGCCGCCCCGGCGGGCGGCAGGGCGGGCGGGGACGGGAGATCCGGGCGGGCAGGGGTGGGAGATCCGGGCGTCACGCCCCGTAATAGAGTCGCCGCATGCTCGACGCGGTCCTCATCACGGTCTCGGTCACGGCGCTGCTGCTCGCGGCGTGGTGCGGTTTCGCCGCGTACCGTGACCAGCCGACCAACGACTGGCACTTCATCGCGATGGCCGTGGTCACCGCGGCCGCGCTGGTGCAGCTCGTGATCGCGATCGTGCAGCTCGCCCGCGGCGACCGGCCGCAGCACGGGATGGCGGTCTTCCTCCCGTATCTGCTGGGCGCGGCCGTGACGATCCCGGCGGCGGCCTTCATGTCCCTTGCCGAGCGGACGCGTTGGGGCTCGTCGATCGTGGCGGCCGGCGGCGTGGTGCTGGCCGTGCTCGAACTGCGGCTCAACGAGATCTGGGGAGCCGGCCATGGCTGACGGCACACGCGCGACACGCGCACGGGCACGGACGAAGACGCTGACGAAGGGCACGGACGGCATGAAGGACACGGGGGACGGCACCGCGGCCGAGGCGGCCCAGGACGCGCCGGGGACGCGGATCGGCCAGGGCCCCGGCCGGCTGCTGCTCTCGCTCTACGCGGTCTTCACCGTCGCGGCGCTGTCCCGGTCGATCGTGCAGATCGCGACCAAGTACCACGAGGCACCGCTGGCGTACGTCCTGTCGGGCGTCGCGGGCGTGGTCTACGCGGTGATCACCGTCGCGCTGTGGAAGGGCGGCGAGGCGGCCCGCAAGGTGGCGCTGGTGTGCTGCTCGGCCGAGCTGGCCGGTGTGATCGCGGTGGGCACCCTGACGGTCGTGGACTCCTCGGCCTTCCCCGACGCGACCGTCTGGTCGGACTTCGGGATCGGCTACCTCTTCCTGCCGCTGGCCCTCCCCGTGGCCGGTCTGCTGTGGCTGCGCCGTGCCGCCCGCGAGGCGGGGCGGCCACAGGAACAGCAGACCGGGTCCGGGGCCTGATCCGTACGCGAGGCGCCGTGGAACGCGGCTCAGGCGGTGGCCGCGTAGCCCGCCGTGGCGGCGGCCTTCTCCATGGTCACCAGGCTCAGCCGACGGCTGACCGGCTCCGCGGCGCCCACCTGCTCGTAACCGAGCTTGCGGTACATCCGCAGATTGACCTGGCTGCGGTGGCCGGTGAAGAGCCGGTAGCGCTTGGCCTCCTCCTCGGCCGCCAGTCGCTCCTCGACGGCGTTGAGCAGCCGCCCGCCGAGGCCGTGTCGTTGAAGTCGCGGGTGGACGATCAGTTTCCCGATCCGCGCGGTGCCGTCGTCGTCGACGACTCCGCGTACCGAGCCGACGACCTCGTCGCCCAGGCGCGCCACCAGGACGCACCCCCCGGCGAGTTCGGCACGCAGCTCGTCCAGGGTCTGGGTGAGAGGTTCGATGCTGTAGTCGCCGTACAGCTCCGCCTCGCTCTGGTAGCAGAGGTACTGGAGTTTGAGGATCTTCTCGGCGTCCGAGTGCTCCGCCGTAGAGATGGTCACGCTCATGCCCATGCGCGCAGGCCTCCCCTTCGAATCCGTCCGGGCAGTTTGAGGGTGAGGTATGCGCCCGGAACGAGTGCCTGAACGGAGTTGGTGCGGATATGCGCCGCCTCCGTGGCGCCGATGATCGCACAAACCCTTCGGTGGGGTACCGCCTGCGCCCCACCCAGTTCAGTCTCGTACGGGCGCGCCAAGGGTGCCCACTGCCGCCGACTGTTTACCGTGCATTACCCCGTCTCACCGGGGATCCAACCCTCGAATTCAGGATCGTCCGAAGACAGCCGAGGCAGCGCGACCTCAGCGGTCCGATGCTGCCCTGTGAGATTCCCAACTCGCGGGAGATTTCCCGGTAAGTGGGGTCGGAACGGGACATCAGGGCCGTGACGACCTGCGGGCAGCGGCCGGGCAGCCGCCGTACCGCCGCCTGGACCGTACGGTGTTGCTCCGCCGCCAGCACCAACTCCTCGACCCCGCGCAGCTGCGCGGGCGGGCCCGCGGCGTCCGGGTCCCCGTACGGGCGTTCGCTGCGGATGCGGCGGGCGTGGGCGCGGGCCTCGGCGCGGACCGCGCGGCGCACCCAGCGGTCCGGCTCGGGCGGCGGGCCGCCCAGTTCCAGCAGCCGCAGCCAGACGGCCTGTTCGAGGTCGGCGGCCTCGACACCGCCGCCGGGCAGCGCCTCGGCCGCGGCCTCGGCGGCCAGCAGCGGCCCGAGCGGCGCGTAGGGGTCCGCGGGGGTGTCCGCGGGACGGCGGGCGCGGTCGTCGGCGTGCGGGGCCGCGGACAGGTCGGGGTGGTCCATGGGGATCTGCATATCCGCTGGCACGAGACGGCCGCGCCGGACGGTTGCCCGGCGCGGCCGTTTTCACCACATGGAGTGGCGGTGGCGGTTCAGGACGTCGGGGTTCAGGACGTCCAGAAGTCCTCGCGGGCCAGTACGGCGGTGTCGGCGTTGTCGGTGAACAGGCCGTCGATGCCGGTCGCGAACCACGTCTTGAAGGCGGCCAGCGGGTCGCCGTACGCGTTGGGATCCGTGCCGACCTGGAAGTCGGCGGGCAGGAACTGGTTCTCGTTGCGCGCGGTGAAGGGGTGCAGCACCAGACCGGCCTTGTGCGCGTCCTTGACGACGGCGGTGGGCCGGAGCAGCCTGCCCGAGGCGTCGCGCGGGATGATCACGTCGGTGGTCGGGCCGATGCCCTGGGCGAATCCGGCGATCCAGCGCAGCCCGGCCGGGGTGACGAGGTCGGCCACGGTCCGCTTGTCGCCGGAGACGACGAAGTCCCAGGGCCGCGAGGTGAGGCCGTTGAGCAGGAAGATCTTGGGCGCGGCGCCGCCGAGCGCGCCGAGCCGCTGGAGGCTCTGCGCCTCGAAGGACTGGAGGAACTGCGGGGCGTCGGCGCGGTGCCTGCCGTACTGCTTGAGCAGCTTGATCAGCCGCTCCTCCAGCGGCAGGCCGATGCCGCGGAAGTACGTGGGGTGCTTGGTCTCGGTGTGCAGCCAGACCGGCTTGCCGCGCTTGCGGCCCTCGCGGTCGGCCCAGGCCAGCACCTCCTCGAAGGTGGGGATCGCCCAGCGGCCGTTGTAGACGGTGTTGCGCTGGCGGACGGCGGGCAGCCGTTCGACGGCGCGCAGCCGCTTGAGTTCAGCGAGGGTGAAGTCCTCGGTGAACCAGCCGGTGGTGGGGGTGCCGTCGATGGTCTTGGTGGTTTTGCGGCCGGCGAACTCCGGGTGGTCGGCGACGTCGGTGGTGCCGCCGATCTCCGGTTCGTGGCGGCAGACGAGGTGGCCGTCCCTGGTGGGTACGACGTCCTGCTCGACGACGTCCGCGCCGATCTCCAGCGCGTACTCGTAGGAGCCGAAGGTGTGCTCGGGCCGGTATCCGGCGCTGCCGCGGTGCCCGACGATGGTCGGGACCGGCAGCTTGGGCGCGCCGCCGTGGCCGGGGGCGCCGTGCCGGGGCCGGGCGGTGGACTGTTCCCGGGCCTGCGCCGTACCGGCCGTGCCGAGTACCGCGCCGCCCGCGCCGAGTGCCGCCGCGGACAGGACAGCGCGCCTGCCGAGGCCGGTCTTGTGCTGGTCATCCGTCATGCGCGCATCGTGCCGTGAAAGTCTGTCGCCCCGTCGACATCAGCCGTAACACACACCTAACGCGTGTCAACACTGCGTAGCGGACGTGTGAACCCGGCGTGCGGCGGGGCCCCGCGCGGAAGTATCGTCCTTGTGTACGGTGCGGCGTCCCGCGGTCCCGCCGGTCCTGCGGTCAGGCTGCCGTCGTACCGCGACATCGCAGCACCGCCGCCGTCCGTCCCGCCCAGGCGTGTCCGAACCGGAGGATCCGTTGTCCCGCATGTCCCGCAGCTTGCTCAAGGCGATTCTCGGAGTGCTCATGCGCGTCCTGTACCGCCCCGTGGTCGAGGGCGTGGACGGCATCCCCGGTGACGGTCCGGTGATCCTGGCCGGGAATCACGTCACCTTCGTGGACTCGATGTTCCTGTCGCTGGTGGTGGACCGGCAGGTGTACTTCATCGGCAAGGACGAGTACGTGACGGGCAAGGGCGTCAAGGGCCGGCTGATGGCCTGGTTCTTCACCACCTGCGGCATGATCCCGGTGGACCGGGACGGCGGCCACGGCGGTGTCGCGGCGCTGATGACCGGCCGCCGCGTGCTGGACGAGGGCAAGATCTTCGGCATCTACCCCGAGGGCACCCGTTCCCCCGATGGCCGTCTGTACCGCGGCCGGACCGGAATCGCCCGGTTGGCCCTGATGACCGGCGCCCCGGTGGTGCCCTTCGCGATGGTCGGCACCGACAAGGTGCAGCCCGGCGGCAAGGGGATGCCCCGGATCGCCCCGGTCACCATCCGCTTCGGCTCCCCGCTGACCTTCTCCCGCTACGAGGGCATGGACCGCGACCGCTATGTGCTGCGCGCCCTGACCGACGAGGTCATGAGCGAGGTCATGCGGCTCGGCGGCCAGGAGTACGTGGACATCTACGCGACGAAGGCCAAGGCCGCCTGATACGGCGGGGGCCGCGCCCGGCGCCCGCTGTGACATGGCGGGTTCACGGGGGCCGGTTACGCGGCTGGCGGTGGCCGGTTCGGCGGCTCGCCGCGGACGGCTGATAGCGGGCGTCGACGACTGGACGGGCTGCCTGATGCTGATGCAGCCCGGCCAGGTCGACGCGGCCTCGACCGACGACACCATCCTGATCGGACTGGCCGCGCAGACCCCAACACCAAACTGACCGGCCCACGTTTCACCGATGAGCCGCCCAGTACCGCGATTAGACGGCGTCGCCGTCCGCCCCGTCCCAGGCGTGCGCCCAGGTGTGCTGCACCGTCAGATCCGCCTTGATCTCGGCGAGTTGTACGGCGACGGCGGAAGGCGCCGTGCCGCCGCGTCCGTTGCGGGAGGCCAACGCGCCGGGGACGTCGAGGACATGGCGTACCTCGGGCGTCAGATGCGCGGAGATCTTCGCGAACTGCTCGTCGGTGAGCTGGTCGAGTTCGATGCCCTCGGCCTCGCAGACCTTGACGCACTCCCCCGCGACCTCGTGCGCGACCCGGAAGGGCACGCCCTGCTTGACCAGCCACTCGGCGATGTCGGTGGCGAGCGAGAAACCGGCCGGTGCCAGGGTCTCCATCCGCTCCCGGTGGACGGTGAGCGTGGCCATCATGCCGGTGAACGCCGGGAGCAGCACCTCCAGTTGGTCGCAGGAGTCGAACAGCGGCTCCTTGTCCTCCTGGAGGTCGCGGTTGTACGCGAGCGGCAGCGCCTTGAGCGTGGCCATCAGTCCGGTGAGGTTGCCGATGAGCCGTCCGGACTTGCCGCGCGCCAGCTCCGCGATGTCGGGGTTCTTCTTCTGCGGCATGATCGACGAGCCGGTGGAGAAGGCGTCGTGCAGGGTCACGAAGGAGAATTCCTTCGTGTTCCACAGGATGACCTCTTCGGCGATCCGGGAGAGGTTGACGCCGATCATCGCGGTGACGAAGGCGAATTCGGCGGCGAAGTCGCGGGACGCCGTGCCGTCGATGGAGTTGCCCACCGAGCCGTGCTGGAAGCCGAGTTCCTTGGCGACGGCCTCCGGGTCCAGGCCGAGCGAGGACCCGGCGAGCGCGCCGGACCCGTACGGGGAGACGGCCGTGCGGTCGTCCCACTGCCGCAGCCGCTCCGCGTCCCGTGACAGCGCCTGTACGTGGGCGAGCACGTGGTGCGCGAAGAGCACGGGCTGGGCGTGCTGGAGGTGGGTGCGGCCGGGCATCGCGGTGTCCGGGTGCGCCTCGGCGAGGCCGACCAGCGCGCTCTGGAGGTCGGCGATGAGCCCGCCGATGGTCCGCGCGTGGTCGCGCAGGTACATCCGGAAGAGCGTGGCGACCTGGTCGTTGCGCGAGCGTCCGGCCCGCAGCTTGCCGCCGAGGTCGGCGCCGACCCGCTCCAGCAGGCCGCGTTCCAGCGCGGTGTGCACGTCCTCGTCGGCGATGGTGCCGGCGAAGTCGCCGGAGGCCACGTCCGCTTCGAGCGCGTCGAGTCCGGCGATCATCCGGTCCAGCTCGTCGGCGGTCAGCAGCCCCGCCTTGTGCAGCACCCGGGCGTGCGCGCGGGAGCCCGCGATGTCGTACGGCGCGAGCCGGAAGTCGAAGTGCACGGAGGCGGAGAGCTTGGCGAGCGCCTCGGCGGGGCCGTCGGCGAACCGGCCGCCCCACAGCCGCAGGTTGTCGTCGCCGCCGCCGGAGCCGCCGGTGTTCGTGTCCGTCACTTCGTCAGGTCCCGCTTCGCGGCGATCTTGCTGGACATGCCGAAGATCTCGATGAAGCCCTTGGACAGCGACTGGTCGAAGGTGTCCCCGGTGTCGTACGTCGCCAGGTTGAAGTCGTACAGCGACTCGCCGGACTTCCGGCCGGTGACGACGGCCCGGCCGCCGTGCATGGTCATCCGGATGTCGCCGGAGACGTGCTCGTTGGCCTCGGCGATGAAGCCGTCGAGCGCCCGCTTGAGCGGGGAGAACCACAGGCCGTCGTAGACCAGTTCGCCCCAGCGCTGCTCGACCTGCCGCTTGTACCGGGCCAGTTCGCGCTCGACGGTGACGTTCTCCAGCTCCTGGTGCGCGGTGATCAGCGCGATGGCGCCCGGCGCCTCGTAGATCTCACGGGACTTGATGCCGACCAGCCGGTCCTCGACGATGTCGATCCGGCCGATGCCCTGGGCCCCGGCCCGCACATTGAGCTGCTGGATGGCCTCGAGCACGCTGACCGGCTTGCCGTCGATGGCCACCGGGACGCCCTGCTTGAAGGTGATGACCACCTCGTCGGCCTCGCGCGGCTCGGCCGGATTCTGCGTGTACTCGTACACGTCCTCGATCGGCGCGTTCCAGATGTCCTCCAGGAAGCCGGTCTCGACGGCCCGCCCGAAGACGTTCTGGTCGATGGAGTACGGCGACTTCTTGGTGGTCGCGATCGGGAGGTTCTTCTCCTCGCAGAAGGCGATGGCCTTGTCGCGGGTCATCGCGTAGTCGCGGACCGGCGCGATGCACCTCAGGTCGGGCGCCAGCGAGGAGATGCCCGCCTCGAACCGCACCTGGTCGTTGCCCTTGCCGGTGCAGCCGTGCGCGACGGTGGTGGCGCCGTGCTTGTTGGCGGCGGCCACCAGGTGCTTCACGATGGCCGGCCGCGACAGCGCGGACACCAGCGGATACCGGTCCATGTAGAGGGCGTTGGCCTTGATCGCCGGGAGGCAGTACTCGTCGGCGAACTCGTCCTTGGCGTCCGCGACCTCGGCCTCGACCGCCCCGCAGGCGAGCGCCCGCTTGCGGATGACGTCCAGGTCCTCGCCGCCCTGGCCGACGTCCACCGCGACCGCGATGACTTCGGCGCCGGTCTCCTCGGCGATCCAGCCGATGGCGACGGACGTGTCCAGACCGCCGGAGTAGGCGAGTACGACGCGCTCGGTCACGGGGCTCTCCTTACGATGCATACGCTGACTGGTATAAGTATGCACTCGACCGTATGCTTCGTCAACGCGGCAGGTCAGAGGGGGTGTGAGACCGTATAACCGGCCGGACCGGAGCTATGCCTCGCCCTGGGCGAGACGGAGCAGGTGGTCGGCGAGTTTCTGGCCGCCGGCCGGGTCGCGGCTGATCAGGACGACGGTGTCGTCGCCCGCGATGGTGCCGAGGATGTCGTAGACCTCGGCCTGGTCCATGGCGGAGGCGAGGAACTGGGCGGCGCCGGGCGGGGTGCGGACGACGACGAGGTTGGCGGACGCCTCGGCGGAGATGAGGAGTTCGGCGGCCAGGCGCCGCATGCGCTCTTCCTTGACGGACTCGCCGAGCGGGGCCTGCGGGGTGCGGAAGCCGCCCTCGGAGGGGACGGCGTAGATGAGTTCGCCGTCATTGGTGCGGATCTTGACCGCGCCGAGTTCGTCGAGGTCGCGGCTGAGCGTCGCCTGGGTGACGCTCAGCCCGTCGTCGGCGAGCAGCTTGGCGAGCTGGCTCTGCGACCTGACCGGCTGGCGGCCGAGGATGTCCACGATCCTGCGGTGCCGCGCGGTACGGGTCTGCGGTACGGCCTGGCTGCCGTTGTGCTGCTGCGCCTCGGTCATCGTCGTGTCAACTCCGTCATTCTCCGGCTCCGCTCGCCCCGGAGGCCCGGTGCACCTGGTCGAGGACGCCGGGCAGCGCCTGGAGGAACGCGTCCGTGTCGTCGTCGCCGACGATCAGCGGGGGCGCGAGCCGTACCGTGTCGGGCACGGCGGCGTTGACCAGGAACCCGGCATCCTGAGCCGCCTTCTGGATCTGCGCTGAGAGCGGCTCGGTGAGCACGATACCCAGCAGCAGGCCCGAACCGCGCACATGATCGACCAACGGGTGTCGCAGCGCCTCGACGCCCTGCCGCAGCTTCTCGCCCTGCCGCTTGACGTGGTCGAGCAGGCCGTCGGCCGCGATCGTGTCGAGGACGGCGAGCGCGGCGGCGCAGGCGACCGGATTGCCGCCGAAGGTGGTGCCGTGGGCGCCGGGCGTCATCAGCTCCGCGGCCGGGCCGAAGGCGAGGGCGGCGCCGATCGGCAGGCCCGCGCCGAGGCCCTTGGCCAGGGTCACCACGTCCGGCTCGACACCCTGTGCCTGGCACTCGAACCAGTGGCCGGTCCTGCCGATGCCGGTCTGCACCTCGTCGAGCACCAGCAGCGTGCCGGTGGCCGCGGTGATCTCGCGGGCGGCGGCGAGGTAGCCGGGCGGCGGCACGACCACACCGTTCTCGCCCTGGATCGGCTCGATGATCACCAGCGCGGTGTCGGTGGTGACGGCCGCCCGCAGCGCGTCCGCGTCGCCGTACGGCACGTGCGTGACGTCGCCGGGCAGCGGCTCGAACGCCTCGCGCTTCTTGGGCTGGCCGGTCAGCGCGAGCGAGCCCATCGTGCGGCCGTGGAAGGCGCCGTCGGTGGCGACCATGTGCTGACGCCCCGTCAACCGGCCGATCTTGAAGGCCGCTTCGTTGGCCTCGGCGCCGGAGTTGGCGAAGAAGACCCGGCCGGGGCGGCCGGAGAGCTGGAGCAGCCGCTCGGCGAGCGCGACGGGCGGTTCGGCGACGAAGAGGTTGGACACATGGCCGAGCGAGGAGATCTGCCGGGTCACCGCCTCGACGACCGCGGGGTGCGCGGTGCCGAGGGAGTTGACCGCGATGCCGCCGAGGAAGTCGACGTACTCCTTGCCGTCGGCGTCCCAGAATCTGGCGCCCGCGCCGCGGACCAGCGGGATGCGCGGGGTGCCGTAGTTGTCCATGAGCGAGCCCTGCCAGCGCTGGGTCAGTCCCTCGTTGCCGCTCACCGCGCTTCTCCTTCTCCCTGGTCGGATACGGTGCCCGCGGCCGGTGCGCCGGCCGCGTCGGTGACGTCGTCCGGCACGACCATCGTGCCGATGCCCTCGTCGGTGAAGATCTCCAGCAGGATCGAGTGCTGGACCCGGCCGTCGATGACGCGGGCGGTGTTCACGCCGTTGCGCACGGCGAACAGGCAGCCCCGCATCTTGGGGACCATGCCGCTGGACAGGTCGGGCAGCAGCTTCTCCAGCTCCGTCGCGGTCAGGCGGCTGATGACGTCGTCGCTGTTCGGCCAGTCCTCGTACAGGCCCTCGACGTCGGTGAGGACCATCAGCGTCTCGGCGCCCAGCGCGGCGGCCAGGGCGGCGGCGGCCGTGTCGGCGTTGACGTTGTAGACGTGGTGGTCGTCGGCGGAGCGCGCGATGGAGGAGACGACCGGGATACGGCCATCAGCCAGCAGCGCCTCGATCGCGCCGGTGTCGATGGCGGTGATCTCGCCGACCCGGCCGATGTCGACCAACTCGCCGTCGATACGCGGGCGGTGGCGGGTGGCGGTGATGGTGTGGGCGTCCTCGCCGGTCATGCCGACGGCCAACGGGCCGTGCTGGTTGAGCAGTCCGACCAGCTCGCGCTGGACCTGGCCCGCCAGCACCATCCGGACCACGTCCATCGCCTCGGGCGTGGTCACCCGCAGCCCGGCCTTGAACTCGCTGACCAGGCCGTGCCGGTCGAGCTGCGCGTTGATCTGCGGGCCGCCGCCGTGCACGACGACCGGCTTGAGGCCCGCCTGCCGCAGAAAGACCACGTCCTGCGCGAAGGCGGCCTTCAACTCCTCGTCCACCATGGCGTTTCCGCCGAATTTGATGACGACGACCCTGCCGTTGTGGCGGGTCAGCCACGGCAGCGCCTCGATGAGGATCTGGGCCTTGGGCAGCGCCGTGTGCTTGCGCGCGGTGGGCCGGCCCTCCGGCTTCGCGGCTCCGGGGTTCCCATCGTCGGTCATGAGCTGTACGCGCTGTTCTCGTGGACGTAGTCGGCGGTGAGGTCGTTCGCCCAGATCACCGCGGACTCCGTACCGGCCGCGAGGTCCGCCGTGACGACCACCTCGCGGAACCGCATGTCGACCAGGTCGCGGTCCTCGCCGACCGAGCCGTTCCTGCACACCCACACGCCGTTGATGGCGACATTGAGCCGGTCGGGCTCGAAGGCGGCCGAGGTCGTGCCGATCGCGGACAGCACACGGCCCCAGTTGGGGTCCTCGCCGTGGATCGCGCACTTGAGGAGGTTGTTACGGGCGATGGAGCGGCCCACCTCGACGGCGTCGTCCTCGGAGGCCGCGTTGACGACCTCGATCCTGATGTCCTTCGAGGCGCCCTCGGCGTCGCCGATGAGCTGGCGGGCGAGGTCGCCGCAGACCGCGCGGACCGCCTCGGCGAACTCCTCGTGCTCCGGGGCGATTCCGGACGCCCCCGAGGCCAGCAGCAGCACGGTGTCGTTGGTCGACATGCAGCCGTCGGAGTCGATCCGGTCGAAGGTCAGCCGGGTGGCGGCGCGCAGCGCCGTGTCCAGGGCGGGGGCTTCCACGTCGGCGTCCGTGGTGAGGACGACCAGCATGGTGGCCAGGCCCGGCGCGAGCATGCCCGCGCCCTTGGCCATGCCGCCGACGGTCCAGCCCGCGCCGCCCGCGACGGCCGTCTTGTGCACGGTGTCGGTGGTCTTGATGGCGATGGCGGCCTTCTCGCCGCCGTACTCGGACAGTTCGGCCGCGGCCTTCTCGACTCCCGGCAGCAGCTTGTCCATCGGGAGCGGCAGACCGATCAGGCCGGTCGAGGCGACCGCGATCTCGCCCGCGCCGTGGTCGTCGGCGCCGAGGACCTCGGCGACCTTCTCCGCGGTCGCGTGCGTGTCCTGGAAGCCCTGCGGGCCCGTACAGGCGTTGGCGCCACCGGAGTTGAGGACCACGGCGGCGACCGCGCCGCCCTTGACGACCTGCTCCGACCAGAGCACCGGCGCGGCCTTCACGCGGTTGGAGGTGAAGACGCCCGCGGCGGCGCGGCGCGGTCCGGTGTTGACCACGAGGGCCAGGTCCGGGTTGCCGTTCTCCTTGATCCCGGCGGCGATCCCCGCCGCCGTGAATCCCTTGGCTGCCGTGACACTCACTGCTTCTCCTCGTTCCCTTCTCCGCCCGCTCGGCACGAACCCGCGCCGATCGTCGTTGCCTGCCGCCCGGCGGCCTCGCGTGCGTCGGTCACCGGTTCTCCTCGTTCCCTTCTCCGCCCGCCCGGCACGAACCCGCGCCGCGCGTCACGGTGCGACTCCGATGGTGGAGAGTCCTGTCGCCTCGGGGAGTCCCAGGGCGATGTTCATGCTCTGCACCGCGCCGCCGGCGGTGCCCTTGGTCAGGTTGTCGATGGCGCTGATCGCGATCAGGCGGTGGGTGCTCTCGTCGTACGCGATCTGGATCTGGACGGCGTTCGAGCCGTAGACGGCGGCGGTCGCGGGCCACTGCCCCTCGGGGAGCAGGTGCACGAACGGCTCGTCGGCGAGGGCCTTCTCGTACGCCGCCCGCAGGTCGTGGCCGGTGACGCCGGGGCGGGCCTTGGCGCTGCACGTGGCGAGGATGCCGCGCGGCATGGGGGCGAGGGTGGGCGTGAAGGACACACTGACCCGCTCGCCGGCCGCCGCGCTGAGGTTCTGGATCATCTCCGGCGTGTGCCGGTGGCCGCCGCCGACTCCGTACGGGCTCATCGAGCCCATCACCTCGGAGCCGAGCAGATGCGGCTTGGCCGCCTTGCCCGCGCCCGAGGTGCCGGAGGCCGCGGTGATGACGGCCTCCGGCTCGACCAGCGCGGCGGCGTACGCGGGGAACAGCGCGAGCGAGACCGCCGTCGGGTAGCAGCCGGGCACCGCGACGCGCTTGGACCCCTCCAACGCGGCGCGGGCGCCCGGCAGTTCAGGCAGCCCGTACGGCCAGGTCCCGGCGTGCGGGCTGCCGTAGAACTTCTCCCAGTCGGCGGCGTCGGCCAGCCGGAAGTCGGCGCCCATGTCGACGATCAGCACCTCGTCGCCGAGCTGCGCCGCGACCGCGGCGGACTGGCCGTGCGGCAGCGCGAGGAAGACCACGTCGTGTCCCGCCAGCACCTCCGCCGTGGTCGGCTCCAGCACCCGTCCGGCCAGCGGCAGCAGGTGCGGCTGAAGCGCGCCGAGCCGCTGCCCGGCGTTGGAGTTCCCGGTCACCGCCCCGATCTCGACCTCGGGGTGCCCCGCGAGCAGGCGCAGCACCTCCCCGCCCGCGTACCCGCTGCCCCCGGCCACCGCTGCCCGCACCACCATCGAACCCTCCTCGTCGATGGCATGACTATACGTTTCAACGCAGTATTATGCAAAGGTCCCGTCGCCTCGCCTACCGGCACTGCCCCCGTTGCTAGGCTGCGCGCATGCCGAACCTGGGGCCCGTCGTCTGGCCGCCCGAGCCGATCAGGACCGCGAGGCTCGTACTGCGCGGGTCCGAGGCGCGTGACCGGGCGGCGTTCATCGAGCTGCTGGCGTCGCCGGAGGTGCATACCTACCTCGGCGGCCCCCGGCCGCGTGCCGAGCTGGAGCGCGAGCTGCCCGAGGTGCCCGAGCGGTGGCCGGGAAGCTTCGTCGTGGAGCTGGACGGCGCGATGATCGGCCAGCTCCTGCTCAGGCGAGCGGCGGAGAGCCACCGCCCGGCCGCCCGGGGGAAGGCCGATCTCGGCTATCTGTTCCTGCCGCGGGCGTGGGGCCTCGGGTACGCCGCCGAGGCGTGCGCGGCGGCGCTCGACTGGTTCGACGGCGTCCTGCCCGGCGAGCCGGTGATCCTGGCCACCCAGAGCGCCAACCTCGCCTCGATGCGCCTCGCGGCCAAGCTCGGGTTCACCGAGGTGGAGCGGTTCCACGCCTGGGACGCCGAGCAGTGGCTGGGCCTGCGCCCGCCGCTCCCGGCATCCGCGTAGGACCGAGGGCCCCGGTCGCAGCGGCCGAGCCGTACGTCGGCGCGGCCCTCGGCGGAGTCAGAGGGCGCGCAGGGCGGGCAGGAGCGTCTTCTGCGACCAGTCGAGGAAGGGCTCCTGGTGGTCGCCGCCGATCTGGATCAGGGCGATCTCGGTGAAGCCCGCCTCGATGTAGGACGCGACCGCTTCGGCGAACACGTCGGGGTCGCTGCCGCAGGGAATGGCCTCGGCGATGTCCTCGGGGCGCACGTGCTCGTTGGCTCCGGCGAAGGCCGCCGGATTCGGCAGTTCCGCATTCACCGGCCAGGGCCCCACGGACCAGCGGAACTGCTCGTGGGCCCGGGCGACGGCGGCGTCGGTGTCCGGGTCGTAGCAGACCGGGAGCTGGCCGACCCTCGGCTTTCCCGTACCGCCGTGCGCGTCGAAGGCGTCGAGCAGTTCGCTCTTCGGCTCCGTGGCGATCACCAGATCGGCCAGCCGGCCCGCGAGCGAGCAGGAGCGCTCGCCCGAGACCGCGATGCCGAGGGGCGGCGGGGTGTCCGGGAGGTCCCACAGCTTGGCGTTGTCCACCTCGAAGTGGGCGCCCCGGTGGTTCACGACATCGCCCGCGAGCAGGGCGCGGATGATCCCGACCGCCTCTTCCAGCATCTCGACCCTGGTCCGCGCGGAGGGCCACCCACCGCCGACCACGTGCTCGTTGAGCTGCTCACCCGAGCCCAGCCCGAGCCGGAAGCGCCCCTCGGACAGCAACTGCATCGTCGCGGCCTTCTGCGCGATCACCGCCGGGTGGTACCGCTTGGTCGGGCAGGTCACGTAGGTCATGAGCGGGATGCGGTACGTGGCCTGGGCCGCGGCTCCCAGCACGCTCCAGGCGTACGGGGAGTGCCCCTGGGAATCGAGCCAGGGGAAGTAGTGGTCCGAGGTCACGGAGAAGTCGAATCCGGCCCGCTCGGCGCCGACCACATGGTCCACGAGCGCGCGAGGGCCCGCCTGCTCCGTCATCATCGTGTATCCGAATTGCACCATGCGAGGCGTTTAGCCGATCTTCGCGGCCGGGAAACCTCCCGCTCGGCTGAGGGGGCGGTGCGGGGGTAGGCGTAACAGACGGGCAGAGGGGAAACCGGTCCCCCGGTCAGGACACGTCGCGATCGCACACGGGCAGGTGGCTTCAGGATGACAAGCGGGACCGGCGGCAGTGCCGCACCCGGCAGGGACGAGACACCGGAGCAGCGCGCCGACCGGCAGTGGGGCGAGCTGCTCCAGGAACTGCGGGTCGTCCAGACCGGTGTGCAGATCCTCTTCGGCTTCCTGCTGACGGTCCCGTTCCAGCAGCGCTTCGCGCACCTGTCCGACGGCGAGCGCACGCTGTACATCGTGACGGTGATGCTGGGCGCGGCGACGACGGGCGCCCTGGTGGGGCCCGTCTCGCTGCACCGGATGCTGACGGGACAGCGGCTGAAGCCCGAGACGGTCGCGTGGGCGTCGCGTCTGACCGTGGTGGGTCTCGTCCTGCTCGTGTGCACCATGGCCACGGCCTTGCTCCTCGTCCTGCGTGTCGCCGGTGGCGCGACGGTCGCGATCCCGATAGTGGCGGGAATGGTCGTATGGTTCGGCCTCGCCTGGCTCGTCCTCCCCGCGGTGGCGCGACACCGCGCCCTGTCGGCGGACGGGTCCGACTGACCTCGACGTTCCCGCAGGGGAGCAGGACACGGAAAGAAGCGAGACATGACAGAGTCAGAGCCCACCGGCAGTGAGACGCGGCGCGCCGACGGAGCGGTGCTGTTCGACGTGGACGGCACCCTGATGGACACTGTCTATCTGCACACCGTCGCCTGGTGGGAGGCCCTGAGCCAGCACGGCCACCGGGTCGGCACGGCCCGGATCCACCGGCTGATCGGGATGGGCAGTGACCATTTGCTGGACGCGCTGCTCGGCGAGGACCGCGACCACGGCGAGGACGACACGATCAGCGCCGCTCACGACACCCTCTACGCCCAGTACTGGTCCCGGCTGGTGCCGCTGCCCGGGGCCTCCGACCTGCTCAGGGCCTGCGCGGCGCGCGGCTGGCAGGTCGTGCTCGCCTCGTCGGCGAAGGGCGAGGAGGCCGACGTGATGCTCCGCGCCCTCGACGCCGATGAGGCGATCACCGCCGTGACCACCTCCGACGACGTGTCCTCCAGCAAACCCGCCCCCGACCTCGTACGGCAGGCGCTGGAGAAGGCGGGTGTCCCGGCCGGGCGCGCGGTCTTCGTCGGCGACGCCGCCTGGGACGCGCAAGCGGCCTCCAAGGCGGGCGTGCGCTGCCTCGGCGTGCTCACCGGCGGCTGGACGCGCCAGGAACTGAGCGAAGCGGGAGCCGAAACCGTCTACGAATCCGTCGCGGACCTGCTCACCCACCTGGACGACAGCGTCCTCGCCACGCCACCCCGATGACCGGCCGCCGGGCCGGCGTACGCGTGGCGTCACGACGTTGTCGCGGAAAGTTTCCCGCTCTCGGGCCCCCGGTCACACGTGTCAATCATGTGACGCGGGTACGCGGACAGTAGGGAATTGTCACTTCTGTGGGTGATTGTTCCGTTTCGACCGCTCCCGAAAGGAACGACGACATGAAAGCGCTGGTCTACAACGGCCCTTACGACGTCTCCGTCGAGGATGCGCCGGACGCGCGGATCGAGCAGCCCAACGACGCGCTGGTCCGGATCACCACCACCAACATCTGCGGCTCCGACCTGCACATGTACGAGGGCCGCACGACCGTCGAGCGGGGCAAGATCCTCGGCCACGAGAACATGGGCATCGTCGAGGACACCGGGCCCGCGGTGACCCGGATCAAGCCCGGCGACCGGGTGTCGGTGCCGTTCAACATCGCCTGCGGAAGCTGTCGCAACTGCGTGAACGGCTGGACCGCCTTCTGTCAGCGCGTCAACCCCACCGAGGGCATGGACGGCGCCGCGTACGGCTACGCCAACATGGGCCCGTACGACGGCGGCCAGGCCGAACTGCTCCGCGTGCCGTACGCCGACTTCAACCTGCTCGAACTGCCCGCGGGTGACGAGCACGAGGCCAAGTTCACGATGCTCTCCGACATCTTCCCCACCGGCTGGCACGGCACCGAACTCGCCGGCCAGCGCGCCGGGGACAGCGTCGCCGTCTTCGGCGCGGGACCCGTCGGACTGCTCGCCGCGCACAGCGCCCTGATCCGCGGCGCGTCCCAGGTCTTCGTCGTCGACCGGCAGGCCGACCGCCTCGCCCTGGCCGAGTCCATCGGCGCCACCCCCGTCGACTTCTCCGAGGCCGACCCCGTGGAGCAGATCCTGGACGCCACCGACGGGCGCGGCACGGACTGCGGCGTCGAAGCCGTCGGCTACCAGGCGCACGACCCGTCCGGCCAGGAGCACCCGGAACTCGTCCTGGACAACCTGGTCAAGGCCGTCCGTACCACCGGCGGCATCGGTGTGGTCGGCGTCTACATGCCCGAGGACCCGGAAGCCGCCGAGGAGGGCGCCAAGCACGGCCGGATCGCCTTCGACTACGGCACCTTCTTCACCAAGGGTCAGCACATGGGCACCGGCCAGTGCCCCGTCCTGCGCTACAACCGCGCCCTGCGCGATCTGATCGTCACCGGCCGGGCCGACCCGTCCTTCCTGGTCTCCCACGAACTCCCGCTGGACGAAGCCCCCGACGCCTACCGGCACTTCGACAAGCGCGACGACGGCTGGACGAAGGTCCTGCTCCACCCCTGACGCAAGGCGGCGAAGGCGGCCCGACGCGACCATGGGCCGGGGATGACCGGAGCTTGACCCGGCGGCCAGCATGGAGGGATCGGGGCGGGCAAGGAGCCCGACGTGATGAGAACCGGTGCCGTGGCCCTGACCCTGCTCGTGGCCGTCGCGGCGGCGGTCGCCGCCGTGGCGGTCGGCCCCTGGTGGTGGACGGCCGCCACCGTCCTGGCCCTGCTGGGGCTGCTCGGCCTCTACGACCTGACGCAGCGCCGCCACTCGGTGCTGCGCAACTACCCGGTGATCGGCCATGCCCGCTACCTGCTGGAGAAGATCCGCCCGGAGCTCCAGCAGTACTTCGTCGAGCGGAATTTCGACGGCCGCCCCTTCGACCGCGACACCCGCAGCATCGTCTACGAACGCGCCAAGGGCACCGCGGCCGAGGAGCCGTACGGCACCGAACTCGACGTCTACCGCTCGGGCCACGAGTTCCTGGTGCCGTCGATGGCGCCGCGGCCCGTACCGGACGATCCGCCGCGGGTGCGGATCGGCGGTCCCGACTGCGCCAAGCCGTACGACATGGCGCTGCTGAACGTGTCGGCGATGAGTTTCGGCTCGCTGTCGGCCCAGGCGGTCCTGGCGCTCAACAAGGGCGCGGCGGACGGTGGTTTCGCGCACGACACCGGTGAAGGGGGCCTGTCGGAGTACCACCTGCGGCACGGCGGCGACCTGGTCTGGGAGATCGGCACCGGCTACTTCGGCTGCCGCACCGACGACGGCGACTTCGACGCCGGGGAGTTCGCCGACAAGGCCGCCCACGACAGTGTCAAGTGCGTGTCGCTGAAGCTGTCCCAGGGCGCCAAGCCCGGTATCGGCGGCGTCCTGCCAGGGGCCAAGGTCAACGCCGAGATCGCCCGGGTGCGGGACGTCCCGCAGGGCGAGACCGTCGTGTCCCCGCCGTACCACCGGGTCTTCGACACGCCCCGTGAGCTGATCCGGTTCATCGCCCGGATGCGGGAGCTGTCGGGGGGCAAGCCCGCGGGCTTCAAGCTGTGCGTCGGTTCGCGCCGCCAGTTCCTGGCCGTCTGCAAGGCGATGGTCGAGGAGGGCACCGCGCCGGACTTCATCATCGTGGACGGCGCCGAGGGCGGTACCGGCGCGGCGCCGCTGGAATTCGCCGACCACGTCGGCACCCCGCTCACCGAGGGCCTGACCACCGTGCACAACGCGCTGGTCGGCGCCGGTCTGCGGGACCGGGTCAGGATCGGCGCGAGCGGCAAGATCGCCACCGGCAGCGACCTCGTCAAGCGCATGGTCCAGGGCGCGGACTACGGCAACGCCGCCCGCGCCATGATGTTCGCCGTCGGGTGCATCCAGGCGCAGCGCTGCCACACCAACACCTGCCCCGTCGGCGTCACGACCCAGGACCCGCGGCGGGCCCGCGCGCTGGACGTCGGCGACAAGTCCGTCCGGGTGCGCAGGCTCCAGGAGTCCACCGTCGCCAGCGCTCTTCAGATCATGGCGTCGATGGGCGTCACCGATCCGTCGCAGCTCCGCCCGCACATGCTGCGCCAGCGTGTCGACCCCTACACCGTCCGCTCCTATGACGAACTGTACGAGTGGCTGGCTCCCGGACAGCTGCTCGCCGAACCGCCCGCCTCGTGGGCCGCCGACTGGGCCGCCGCCGACCCCGACCGCTTCACCGTCTGAGCCGTACCGCTGTGCGCACCGGCTGCCCCGCGCACCGCGCCGCACCCCGAAGCGCGCACCGCCACACCGCCACACCGCCCCACCGCCACACCGTCTGAGCTGGAGGAATCATGGCCCGTACCGTTGCCCGCGTCATCGTGGACGCCCTGGCCGAACTGAACGTACGCCAGGTCTTCGGCGTCGTCGGCGACGCCCTCAACCCCCTGACCGACGCGATCCGCACCACCGAGGGCGTGGAGTGGGTGGGCTGTCGGCACGAGGAGGCGGCGGCCTTCGCCGCGAGCGCGCAGTCCCAGCTCACCGGCGGCCTCGGCGTCTGCATGGGCACGGTCGGCCCCGGCTCGGTGCATCTGCTCAACGGCCTGTACGACGCGGCCAAGAGCCACACCCCGGTGCTGGCCATCGCCGGTCAAGTGCCGCTGTCCGAGCTGGGCAGCGACTACTTCCAGGAAGTCGACAACGACGCGCTCTTCAGCGATGTGGCGGTCTTCCGGGCCACCGTCACCTCGCCGGAGCAGATGCCGCTGCTGCTGGAGACCGCGGTCCGCACCGCCCTGGGACGCAAGGGCGTCGCCGTGCTGTCGGTCCCCGGCGACATCGGGGAGAAGGAACTGTCCACGGACCGGCCGGCCCGTTTCTCGCTCACCACGCCGAGCACCCGGCCGGACGAGGACGCCGTCCGCGCCGCCGCCGATCTGCTGGACCGGGCCGAGCGCGTCACCCTGCTGGTCGGCCGCGGCGCCCGGGGCGCCCGCGACCAGGTCATGGCCCTCGCCGACCGGCTGGCGGCGCCGATGGTGCTCACGTTGAAGGCCAAGGAGGGCTTCGAGGGCGACAACCCGTTCCAGGTCGGACAGACCGGTCTGATCGGCAACCCCGCGGCGGCCTCCGCACTCCAGGACGCCGACACCCTTCTGCTGCTGGGCACCGACTTCCCTTACCGCGACTGGTATCCCGAGGGCCGCACCGTGGTCCAGGTCGACACCGAGCCCACCCACATCGGCCGCCGCGTCCCGGTCGAGATCGGCCTCGTCGGCGAGGTCGGTGCGACCGTACGGGACCTGCTGGTCCGGTTGGACGCCGCACCGTCCGCGTCGGCGAAGGCCCGTGACCGCAAGCACCTGGACCAGGCCGTGGAGCGCTTCGCGTCCTGGCGGGAGGGGCAGGCCCGGCTGGCGGCCCCCGACCACGACAAGGGACTGATCGGCCGCGTCCGCTCCGCCCTGGACAACCGCGAGCACGGCATCCGTCCCGAGGCGCTCGCGGCGGCGGTCGACCGCCACGCCGCCGACGACGCGGTGTTCACCTCCGACACGGGCATGGCCACCGTGTGGCTGTCGCGTTTCGTGGAGATGCGCGGCGACCGCCGCCTCCTGGGCTCGTACAACCTCGGCTCGATGGCCAACGCCATGCCGCACGCGCTGGGCGCGCAGATGCTGGACCGGGGCAGGCAGGTCGTGGCGTTCTGCGGCGACGGCGGCCTGAGCATGCTGCTCGGCGACCTCATGACGCTCAAGACGTACGACCTGCCGGTCACCCTCGTCGTCTTCGACAACCGCCGGCTGGGCATGGTCAAACTGGAGCAGGAGCAGTCGGGGCTGCCGGAGTTCGGCACCGTCCTGGACAACCCCGACTTCGCGGCGGTCGCAAACGCCTTGGGCCTGACGGGTATCCGGGTCACCGACCCCGACGAGTTGGACGACGCCGTCCGCACCGCGCTGGCCGCGCCGGGCCCGGTGCTCCTGGACGTCCTCACCAACCCGGACGAGATCGCCGTTCCCGCCAAGCCCACCGTCGAGCAGGGCTGGGGCTTCGCCGTCGCCAAGATGAAGGAGATCGTCCGGAGCTCCGGCGACAACTCGCACTGAGGGCACCGGCGTTGCGCGGTCGGGGTCGTCGGGGCATCGAGGCATCGAGCCGTCAGACCGTCGAACCGTGTGCCGTAAGCGCCGTCGTGCCCTCGTGCCGTCGTCCCAAGTAGCCTCCCGCGTGAGATCTTTGAGGTGTCGCCCGGCCGACTCCGGCCGGCCGACGTGGAGATGGGGGAACATGATCGCTCTGGTACTGATCGGCGTGCTGGTGGTCGTCGTCGGCGGGTGCGCGTGCGTGGTGTGGGCGAGTCGCGGCGGGCCCCGCTGGGTGCGCGCGGTGGCGTCGGTGACCCTCGCAGCCGGTGAACTGGTGCGCGGCTCCGAGCGCAACCGGCGACAGCGGGAGCGCCGACGCCTGAACCGGTCCGGCAGCGGCAGCGACTGACGGCGGTCGCCGCTGGGTTGGCGGCGTCACCTCACCGCCGCACCGGCCTTGGAGCAGCGCATGTCGTCGTTGGACGAGCTTGAAGCTGTTCTGAGCGCGGCGCGGTCAGGACTTGGTGGCGTGGAGGATCACGAATTTGGGGTCGGAGGCGACGATGTCGCAGGTGCCGAAGAGGCGGCGCAGGCGGAGGTGGTAGCCGAGGTGGCGGTTGCCGATCACCCAGAGTTCGCCGCCGGGGCGCAGGACGGTACGGGCGGCGGTGAACATCCGGCGGGCCGTGATGTCGGTGGTGGCCTGGTGGGAGTGGAAGGGCGGGTTGAGGAGGACGAGGTCGGCGCTCTCGGCCGGGACCCCGGTCAGGCCGTCGGCGACCAGGAACTCCGCCTTGGTCGCGGGGTCGGCGTTGGCGCGGAAGGTGGCCTCGGCCGAGGCGACCGCCTGGTGCGACTCGTCGGCGAACAGCACGGCGGACTCGGGGTTGGCGAGCGCGGCGGCCGTCCCGACGACGCCGTTGCCGCAGCCAAGGTCGACCACGCGGTCCGGGCCGTGCCGGACGGGGAGGTGCTGGAGCAGGAAGCGGGTGCCGATGTCGAGCCGTTCCGCGCAGAAGATGCCCGCGTGGTTGGTCACCGTACGGCCGGAGACCGCGCCGATGCCGTCCGGCAGCGCGTAGGTGATCGGCCAGGGGCTGGCGGTACGGGTCCGGCCCGCGGCCGGGGCGCAGAAGATCAGCCGCGCCTTCTTCTCGGCCAGTGACGTACGCGTCGGTCCGAGGATCCGCTCGAAGAGGTTGAGCGTCGAGGTGTGGATCTCGGTGGTCATGCCGGTGCCGACCACGACGGTGCCCTCGTGCACGGCGGGCGCGAGGCGGTGGAGCTGGTCCTCCAGCAGCGCGAGGCTCTTGGGGACCCTGATCAGCAGGACGTCCACGCGGTCCGGCGGGGTGTCGCGGGTGGACAGCAGCCGGACGCCGTCGGCCTCCTCCGGCGCGTTGCGCAGCAGATTCGCGCGGGTCGCCTCCTGGGCCAGGAAGGAGTCCGAGATCTGGGTGGGGCGGTGCGCGGCCAGCGCGGTGGTCAGCGCGCCCCAGCGGTCACCGACCACGACGACGGTCCCCGACAGGTCCACGGACCCGGCCGCCGTACGCCCGCCGGCCGCGCCGTCCGCCTGCGCGGCGGGACGGGAACCGGCGCGGGCGTCGCCCGGCGGATCGGCCCGCTGACCGGTGCGGGTGTCGCCTCGCGCGTCGGCCCGCGGGTCCGCCCGAGCGTCGGCTCTCGTGTCGGCTCGGGTGTCCGCGAGATGCCGGAGCGCGTACGCGTCGGCGGCGTCCCAGGCCCGCAGTTGGTCGCGCGGGTCCTGCGGGAAGCGAGTGAGGTCGAGGTCACCCCAGGGCGTCGTGAATCGGATCATGGTGCTCACAGGCTAACCGCTACGCCACCACTGAGCGGTCGGCCGGTGGCCGTGAGGCGTCGGACGGGGGTCGGGCCACCCCCTCGGGACCCCCTCCAGGCCCCCCTCGGAGCCGCTTCCGCGGGGGTTTGACCGAGGTGGCGGGGCACGGCTCCTTCACCGCCGCGGGCCGGGCGCTGGGCTCCACGCGGGCAAGGAGCGGGACCCGGAGGCATGTCCAGCCCCCGGGCCCCTCGAAGTGCCGCCCCGTGCACACACCGGCGCACTTGAGGCCGCGGGTCAATCTGATGTCGACTCGTTCTACCGTTGAACTACCGGCCCGTGAAAGAGGACCAGACAGGATTCGAACCTGCACCTGACGACCTTGCCCGCGGCCGATCGATCCGGTGATCGGCGGCGACTGCTGAGTCTGGAGCGAGAGTCTGAGATTGATCGCGGTCTGCCTCTGCCATTTGGGCTACCCCCGCGAGTGGTGCGGGGCGAGGGACTCGAACCCCCACTGGAACCGCGTCGTTCACGACGAACTTCAGCTTCAGCTTTGCGCTCCTGGCGCACCCTCCGCGCTCCGGCGGAGGGGATCTAGGGGGGTCACTGCGCGAACAGGAACCCGAACACGGCCTCGCCGACGCGCCGGTCGGTGACCTCCGTGCCGTTGGCCTCCTCGCGGGCGAACTTCACCGCCTGCTGCAACTTCTCGACCCGGTCCAGCAGTTCGTTCACCCGGCGGGCGGGGAGCGCGCCGGAGAACTTCACCGTGGTCCAGTAACCGACCGCCACGTCCTCGTAGTACACCTCGACCTGGGCCGGGTGCTTCTCGGTGGCCTCGGCCTTCACGTGGTTGCGCGGGACCTTCTTGGTGCGGATCGTCCGTACCGGCTCGGTCTTCCAGGCGTCCGTGGAGGCGTCCAGATTCCAGCCCTCGGCCGCGTCCAGCACCGGCAGCTTGCGCACGAAGGTGTTGAGGTCGGTGAGCTGCTTCTCCAGGAAGAGCAGATACGACACGGGCACGTCGCTGACGACGGTGCGGCCGTCGACCGTGACATCGGCGCGCGCCTCGCAGTTGGCCCAGTCCTTGGTGGCGGTCACGTCGAAGAGCCGGGTGAGCGCCGCGGCGGTGTCCCGCAGCACATTCTCGGCCTTGACCTGCACCCGGGTGGACTCGGGCGGCAATTGCTCGCCCTCCTCGTCCTTCGGCTGATAGCTCCGCGAGATCCCGGAAAGCAACGCGGGCTTCTGCACGTCGTGATGAGCGGTCGTCAGTTCCTGCTGCGCCTTGGACTTGACGCCCTTCTCGACCGCGATGATCTGATTGAGTTTCGCCACACACAGACCGTAACAGCGCGCCGACCACGCGTTCGACCGGTTTTCGCGGCGCCGGGCTTCGAATGTCCCGCCCGGCCGCCGACTCCGGAACCCCACGCCTCACTTCCGCCGCGACCCGACGCCGACTCCCCCGCAGGTAACCGCACATTATGGACGAAGTCCCGTTGAGAGCTTGGTCGTTACCGGCGCGCACGCCTCGGGCGTCTGGTACTGTCACGACCGCCAGTCAGCCATAGGTCGGTCTTCAACGACGGATCTGACTGATGACACGGGGTAGGAATCAGAGCTCGGCGCAGTGCTTCCCGGGGATCCACGGGCCGAGCGATGTGAATTCGCAATAGATTTTTGAGTGTCGTTGCCGCGATCGACCGCGCCCGAATACGGGGGTGCGCCGTCCGATCGCGACAACGTCTATTGGTCGCTGCCGGCTGGAGGTTCAGCCGTGGGCGAGATTGAGATCGGGGGCGATCTTGCGAAGGCCGAATCATTTCACCGAGCTTGTGCTGCGTCATGCCGCTGAACTGCCGGACAAGGACGCGTACTTCTTCCTGCCCGGCAGCACGCCGGGCACCGAGGCGCAGCGGCTGACCTACGCGGCGCTGGACGCCGAGGCCAAGCGGATCGCCTCCTGGTTACAGGAGCACGGCGCCGTCGCAGGACAAGTGCTCCTGCTCTACCCCTCGGGCCTGGACTTCGTCGCGGCCTTCGTCGGCTGCCTCTACGCGGGTTCGGTCGCGGTGCCGGCGCCGCTTCCCGGCGACCAGGGCAACCAGGCCGCCCGGCTCACCGGCATCGTGCGCGACGCCGAGGTCCGCGCGGTGCTCACCGACTGCGCCAACGAACCCGCCGTCAGCGCCTGGCTGCGCGAGTCGGGCGTGACCGGCGTCGCCGTCCTGGCCAGTGACGACCCCGCCCAGGGCGACGCACGCGCGTGGACCAGTCCTCAACTCACCGCTGATTCGTTGGCGTTCCTCCAGTACACCTCCGGCTCCACCAGCGAGCCCAAGGGTGTGATGGTCTCCCACGGGAACCTGATGGCCAATCAACTCGCCATCCAGCACGTCCTCGGCACCCACCAGGACAGCCGCATGGGGTGCTGGCTGCCCGCGTACCACGACATGGGCCTGATCGGGCACATACTCCACTCGCTGTACGTCGGCGGCTCGACCGCGCTGATGTCCCCGGTCTCCTTCCTCATGCGGCCGGTGCGCTGGTTGCAGATGATCAGCGAGTACGGCGTCGCCGTGAGCGGCAGCCCCAACTTCGGCTACGACCTGTGCCTGCGCCGGGTCACCGACGAGCAGTTGGCCACCTTGGACCTGAGCAAGTGGCACCACGCCTCCAACGGGGCCGAGCCGATCAGGGCGGAGACGGTGCGCGCGTTCACCGAGCGCTTCGCGCCCGCGGGCTTCCGGCCCGAGTCCGTCAGCCCCTGCTACGGCATGGCCGAGACCACACTGCTGATCTCCGGCGTGCGGGCGGACCAGAACCCCGTCTTCCGTACCGTGGACGCGGCGGCCCTGGAGCAGGGGCGGCTGCGCGACGCACCGCGGGGCGGCGGCACCCGCGACCTGGTCGGCAGCGGCGTGGTCGACCCGGCCGACTTCAGTGTGAAGATCGTCGATCCGGACGAGCGCTGCGAGCAGCCCGAGGGCGGCGTCGGCGAGATCTGGGTCAAGGGCGCCAGCGTGTCCTCCGGGTACTGGAAGCGTCCCGACACCAACGCCGAGATCTTCGACGCCGCGATCGTGTCGGCGGCGGGCTCGGACCCGGGCTGGCTGCGCACCGGCGACCTCGGCGTCCTGGACGCGGGGCAGCTCTACGTGACCGGCCGCCTGAAGGAAATGATCCTGATCAACGGGCGGAACATCTACCCGCACGACGTCGAGCGCGAGGTGCAGTCCCTGCACCCGGCCTTCCGCGGCGGCGCCGGAGCGGCGTTCTCGGTGGACGACGGCGAGGAACACCTCGTGCTGGTGCAGGAGTTCCGCCGCGGCGCCGCGCAGGACCCGGCGGAGCTGTGCGCCGAGGTACGCGCCCACGTCCGCCGCGAATTCCAGGCCAGTTGCAGTGTGCTCCTGGTCCGCCCTGCCACGGTGCGCAAGACCACCAGCGGCAAGATCCAGCGCACTTTGATGCGGTCGCTGCTGCTGGAGGACCGGCTGGGCGCGGTCCACCAGGATCTCGACAAACAGGTGGCCAACCTCGTGGCCGGGCCACTGGTCACCTCGGCGGGCTGAGCCGTGGACCACACACCTCACCGCCTCGCCGAGCGGCTGGAATGGGATCTCGGCGATCCGAGGGAGCCGGGCACGCTCTTCAGCCATGCCCGCAGCCTGGAGCTGGACGAGCGCGAGGAGTTCCCCGCCGCGCTCTGCGACCTGCTGGACGGACTCGGCCTGCACGAGTTCTACGTCCCCGCCGCCCACGGCGGCCGGCTGACGGACTACGAGCAGTTGGTGCAGCTCATGCGGACGGTGGCGCGCCGCGACCTGACGGTGGCGATCGCGCACGGCAAGACGTATCTGGGCGCGGTGTGCGTCTGGGTGAACGGCTCGGCGGAGCAGTCCCGTCGGCTCGGTGCGGCCATCGCCTCCCGGCTGCCGGTCGCTCTCGCGCTGACCGAGCGCGCCCACGGCAGTGACCTGCTGGCGGGCGAGGTCGTCGCGGAGCCGTCCACCGGGACGTCGGCCGCCGGTACCGCATCCACCGCGACACCGGCCGCCGGTACCGCGCCCACCGGGACCGCATCCACCGGGACACCGGCCGCCGGTACCGCGTCCACCGGTTCGCCCACCGGGACGCCTGCCGCGGACTATCTGCTCAGCGGCGAGAAGTGGCTGATCAACAACGCCACGCGCGGCGCCCTGCTGTCCATGCTCTGCCGTACCGATCCGGCGGGCGGCCCCCGTGGCTACTCCGTCCTGCTGGTGGACAAGCGCGACATGCCCGCCGACGCCTACCGGCACCTGGACAAGGTGCGTACGCACGGCATCCGCGGCGCGGACATCTCCGGGATCGCCTTCGACCGGGCCCGGGTCCCCGCCGACGCCGTGGTCGGCGAGGTGGGGGGCGGCCTGGAGACGGTGCTCAAGGCGCTTCAGCTGACGCGCACCATGTGCGCGGCGCTCTCCCTGGGCGCCGCCGACCACGCGCTCGCGCTCGGTCTCGACTTCGCCGCCGAACGCGGCCTGTACGGCCGGTCGTTGATCGAACTGCCGCAGGCGCGCAGGACCCTGGCGGAGAGCGCCGCCGACGTGCTGGCCGACGAGGCGCTGACGCTGGTCGTGGCCCGCGCGGTGCAGACCCTCCCGGCGGAGCTCTCGGTCGTCTCGGCGGTCACCAAGTACCTGGTGCCGACCCGTACCGAGGCGGTCGTCACCGCGCTGACCCGGCTGCTCGGCGCCCGCGCCTTCCTCAAGGACGTCTACGCGGGCGGCCGGTTCCAGAAGGTGGACAGGGACCACCGGATCGTCGGCCTCTTCGACGGCAACACCCTGGTCAACCTCAACTCGCTGATCAGCCAGTTCCGTTTGCTGGTGCGGGCCCACGAGCGCGGTACCGGGGACGTGCCGGGAGCGGTCACCGCCTTCCGCCTGTCCGCGCCGCTGCCCGCCGTCGCCGTCGACCGGCTCTCGCTGATCGCCCGCCACGGCAGCGGTGTCCTGGCCGCGCTGCCCGACTGCGTCGAGGAGTTGCGCGGCCTCGCCGCGCGCGATCGCGCGGTCGAGCCCGCCCTGCGCGCCGCGCGGCGGCTGCTGACCGTCGTGGACGAGGTGCACGCGGAGATGGCCGGGTTCCAGGACGCGCGGGCCGAGACGCCGCCAGCGGCCTTCGAGGCCGCCCGCCGCTTCGCGCTGTGCTTCGCCGCGGCGGCCTGCGTCGGCCTGTGGACGCACAGCCACGTCGAGGCGGAGACGGGCGCGACGGCGCCCCTGTGGCGGGACGCCCTGTGGCTGCGGGCCGCCCTCGCCCGGCTGCTCACCGCGCTCGGCGTGCCCGACGCGGCGGACCCCGAGGCGCTGGACGACGTGCTCGACGCGGCGGACGCCCTGCACGCGCGGGGACGGCTGGTCTCGCTGCTGCCGCTGTCGCTGCGCCCGGACGGCCCCGCGCGGGAGGCCGACCGGACCGCCGCGACCGGCCACGCGCCGACACCGGCACCCCCTTCGGCGGCGGCAGTGGGGAGCGCGACATGACGGACGGTCAGGAAGCGCGCGTGGCGGCCCGGGTCGCCGAACTCAACGCCGCCTTCGGCGATCCCGCCGACCCGGCCAACCCGGTCGGCAACGCAAGGCTGTTGGAGGCCGACGAGGCCGGTGAGCTGTCCGCGGACGGCGAGAAGCTGCTGGACGCGTTCGGCCTCAACGCCGAGTTCGTGCCCACGGCGCTCGGCGGCCGGCTGGAGCGGATCGACTCGCTGGCACGCGTCCTGCGCGAGGTGTTCCGGCGGGACGTGGCGCTCGGACTCGGCTACGGCGTCACGTCGTTCATGGCCGCGGTCAACGTGTGGACCGAGGGCGACGCACGGCAGCGGGCCCGGCTGGCGGAGATCCTGCTGGGCGGCGGCCGGGTCTCCGTGGCGTACCACGAACTCGCGCACGGCAACGACTTCCTGCGCAACGAGTTCGAGGCGCGGGTGCGGCCCGACGGCTCGTTCGTCCTGCACGGCGCCAAGCAGGTCATCAACAACGCCGAACGGGCCCAGGCATGGCTGCTGTTCAGCCGCACCGACCCGGCACCGGGGCCGCGCAGCCACTCGGTGCTGATGGTCGAGCGCGCCGAGGTGGCGCCCGAGCGGCTGACCGTACTGCCCCGCTACGGCACCGTCGGCGTACGCGGCTGCCTGCTGTCCGGCCTGGACTTCGACCGGGCACCGGTCCCGGAGCACGCGCTCGTCGGGCAGTTGGGGCACGGCGCCGACGTGGCACTGCGCTCCTTCCAGCTCACCCGCAGCGCGCTGCCGGGAATGGCGCTGGGCGCGGCGGACACGGCGCTGCGCACGGTGGTGTCCTTCGCGCGGGGACGGCACCTCTACAAGCGGACGGTGGCCGAGATACCGCAGGCGCGGGCCACGCTCGGCGGCGCGTTCCTGGACCTGCTCATCAGCGACTGCCTCTGCCTGGTCGGAACCCGCGCCGTGCACCTGCTGCCGGACGAGGCGAGCGTCTACGCCTCGGCGGTGAAGTATCTGGTGCCGACACTGCTGGGCGAGGCCGTCCACGATCTCTCGGTCGTGCTGGGCGCCCGGTTCTACCTGCGCGACGGGGAGTTCGGCGTCTTCCAGAAGCACCTGAGGGACCTGCCGGTGCTCAGCCTGGGCCACGCGGGCGCGGCAGCGTGCCAGGCGACGATCATCCCGCAGTTGCCGCGCCTGGCCCGCCGCTCCTGGTTCAGGACGGAACCTGCCCCCGACGCCCTGTTCGACCCCCGCGCCGATCTGCCGGGGATTCCGTTCGACCGGCTCGCCCTGACCGGCGACCGGGACGGCCTGAGCGCGTCGCTGGTCGCCGCCGCGGACACGGCGCCGGACGGCACCCCGCACGAGGCGGCCGTGCGCGCGCTGGCGCTGCACCTCACCGACGAACTGCGCCTGATCCAGGCGGAGAGCCTCGCGCTCGCGCCGCTGGACCGTACGGCGCTGGCCTCGCCCGCGAGTTTCGCGCTGTCGGACCGCTACGCGGTGGTGCTGGCGGGTGCCGCGGTGCTCGGCGTGTGGCGCCGGGCACGGGCGCGGGGCGGGGATTCCTTCCTCGCCGACCCGGCGTGGGCCGCCGCGGCCCTGGACCGCCTCGTCCGGCGACTGGGCCGCCGTCCCGCCGAGCTGCCCCCCGACTGCGCCGGGCGGGTGTGGGAGGAGTTGCTGCGCCGCCACACCGAGCGCCGCGGTTTCGATCTCTACGACACCGCCCTGGCCGGTTGACGGCGCCCGCCGCCCCGTACCAAGAACCCCTACTCGGATCTGGAGGAACCCGTGACCGACACGACTACCGGCAGTTCGGCGCCCCGCCCCGACAGCACACCGCGGCCGCACACGGCCGAGTCGCTGGCCGGGTGGCTGGTCGGCCACGTCGCCGCCTACACCCGGCTGTCCGCCGACGAGATCGATCCGACGGCGCCGCTGACCGACTACGGCCTCGACTCCGTGGCGGCGCTCAGCCTCTGCGGTGACATCGAGGACGAGTTCGACCTGGTCGTCGAGCCCACGGTGGCGTGGGACCACAGGACCGTGGACGCGCTCGTGGCGTACCTGCTCGACGCACTCGGGCCGCGGTCGGAACCGGCCTGACGGAACACACCGGCCGCCGCCCACGCGAACCCGGCGGTCGACCTTCCGCCCGGACCCGGCGGCCGTCCGCCCGCACCAGCCGTCGTCCGCCCGCACACCAGCCGTCATCCGCTCGAACCCCCGCCTTCCGACCGCCGGACGCTCCGGCCCGGAGGGTCCCCCCTCCCCCGCAGATGCCGACCGAACCAAAGGAAAAACGAGAATGCACCTCAGCCCCAGCCCGTCGTGGCCGCAGATCGTGCTCGCGGTACTGCTGGCCTCCGATGTCCTGATGTCGCTGCGCCCGCCGAAGTTCATCCAGGTCTGCCTCGACGGAGTCAACCTGCCGCGGGACTGGTGGTGGGTGCTGATCGTCGTCAAGACCCTCGCCATCGTGGGCCTGTTGGTGGGCATCAAGCACGACGGCATCGGCTTCGCCGCGAACGTCGGCGTGATCGTCTACTTCCTGTGCGCGTCGTTCGCGCACATCCGGGCGCGCTTCCTGAAGCAGGAGTTCTGGGTCAACTGCCTCGGGTTCCTGGCCATCGCCGTCGCCGCCTTCATCGTCTCGTTCGCGGTCTGAGGAGGCGTCCGATGAAGAAGCCGCCGAAGAACCTGGGGCTGCTGTTCGACTGGCACGTCGAGCAGTCCCGCACCACCGAGCTGATCCTGGACCGGCCGTTCGACATCGCCCCCGACGGCGGCGCGGACTACGACGCCGCCGCGCTGGCCGAACTGGTGCGGGAGGCGTCGGCCTGGCTGTACGAGGCCGGCGCGCGCAAGGGCGACCGGATCGCCGTCGTCAAGCGCAATCACTTCGACATGATCCTGCTGGCCGCCGCGGCCGCGCGGATCGGCGCCACCGCGGCGACGATCTCCGGGGCCAACTACCCCGAGCACCTGGCGGTGATGCTCAAGCGGCTCGACCCCTCGGTCACCGTGATCGCCTCGTACGTGCTGGAGGCGGCCGACCGCGTCGGGGTGGACCTGCGGTCGTTCGGCACCACCGTCCTGATCGACGGAGCCGACGCGGGAGCCGGTCTGCTCACGATCGACGGGCTGCGGGGCAGCGCCGTCCCGGCCCTCGATCTACGGGCCGACAGCGAGCCGATGATGATCACGCACACCTCGGGCACCACGAACACGCCGAAGCTCGTCGCGCACACCGCGGACTCCTGCCGGGCCGGCACCCGCCTGGAGCTGCTGCCGATGCCGCTCGCCGTCAACGGCCAGAAGGACATCGCGCTCAGCTCCATATCGTTCGCGCACTCGCGCGCCTACGCCTGGGCCATGGCGCAGCTCCGGTGGGCGCCGAAGGCGCTGGTCATCGCCAGCAGCCACGAGGCCGACGACGTCGAGCGGGTGCTCGACCGGGCCCGGCCGACGACGATCGAGGCCACCCCGAACGTCTTCCAGCGCTGGGTGCCGCTGGTACGGCGCAGGCCGGAGCTGTTCGCGCGGGTCCGCTACTACATGAACACCTTCGACCTGATGCACCCCTCCATCGCCCGGCCGTTCGTGAACGCCTCCGAGCGCCGGTTCGTGCTGTGGGGGCACAGTTGGGGCCAGAGCGAGGTCGGCCCGATGGCCGGCTTCGGCTACACCCGCGGTCAGATCAACCGCCGTGCGGCCTCCGGCGGGAACATGAACATGATGGGCAACCCCTGGCCGGGGCTGGTGAGCGTCAAGGCCGCGGACCCCGAGACCGGCGAGCCGGTCAAGCGCGGCGAGGTCGGCGTGCTGTTCGCCAAGGCCAAGTCGATCTGCGTCGACTACGTCGGCGAGTCCGACCGTTACGCGGAGAAGTGGAAGGGCGCCTGGTGGAACACCGGTGACGTCGGCCACCGGGACGCCCTCGGCCGGATCCACTTCGTGGACCGAGCGGTGGACGCCATTCCGGGCGGGAGCGCCACGGAGCTGGAGAGCGAGCTGCTGGACCGGATCGACAACGCCGTCGAGGTGATCGTCCTGACCCGCGGCGACCAGAGTCCCGTCCCCGTCGTCAGCCTCGACGGACCGGACCTCACCGCCGAGGAGTGGGCCGAGGTGACGCGCGGTCTGGCACCGCTCGCGGCCCCGGTGTTCATCCCCTGGGACCGCCTTCCGCGGACGTCCACGTGGAAGGTGCGCCGTAAGGAACTGCGCTCGATGGTGTTCGAGGAAAGCGCCGACGACACCGTATTGGAGGAGCGATTCACGTGACAGCGACGCGCGATCCGTACGGCACCGCCCTGGAGTCGGTGCTGCGGACCGTCCCGTACAACAGCGGGACGGAATACCTGCACTGGTACCACAAGAGCGCGCCCGATCCGCGGCACGGGCTGGCGTGCATCTACCAGACGCTCTACGTGGCGGAGCGCGCGACGGCGCTCGGCGCGCCCGAGGCGAAGATCCTCCAGGATCTCCGGCACATAGCGGCGGTCTTCGAGACCGGCGGCGACGTCGTGGTGCTCGACCCGTACCTCCTGCACCTGACGCCGATCCGGTTCCCCGCGCGGGAGGTCGCGGCCGGGCACTCGTCGGTCGAGGTCGACGCCGCGCCGGTCAGGCTGGACGCCCGGGGCTGGCGGCACCCCGGCCGGCTCGCGGCGGTGTACCGGTCCTCCGACCACGGCTACCGGATCCGGCTGAGCTACTCCAAGTACAGCGTGGAGAAGGACACGTACATCCTGAGCAGGCACTTCACGCTGCGCTCGGAGAACGAGTTCGTGTACGCCGACTTCTCGTCCGACATGCTGGGGCTGCTCACCCACCCCGAGCAGAACAGCGTGTCGATCCGGGCGCTGGTGGCCGGGGCGGAGGTGACCGCCGAGGCGATCATCCCGCTCAAGGGCTTCGCCGACCGCGAGTTCTCGGCCGCCGACATCTGGCTGCGGTCCGGCCAGGGCGTGGCGTCCCGCAACGGCGACGGCGCGCACGCCTCGGCGGTCTGGGCGGACCTGGAGCGCAGTACGGGCCTGGGGCGCGCGGACATCGAGGAGCATCTGGTGTCGGCCGCGCAGGTGTATCAGAAGATCGCCGATCACCGGACGGACCTGCCGGGCTACTCCTTGCAGGACGCATGACGAATCGGGAGCGCATGGAGCTTCGGCGCGTTTTCATCGCCGGCACGATCCAGGGGGCCAACGCCGATCTGCGGATCGACGACCAGGGCTATCGCGAGCAGATCGCGGCTCTGGTGCGGGCGCGTTTCCCCGAGGCGGAGTGCTTCGACCCGAGCACCGGGGTCACCCGTCAGCTCGCCGACCCGACGACGATGTCGGTGATCGGCAAGCTGATCGGCGACGTTCCCCCGGTGCTCGACCTCGGGTCGCTGCCCGCGGAACTGGCCGCGCTGCGGGCCACGTTCAACGAGATGACCCGGGAGGCGGCCGACTGCGACCTGTGCATCGCCTTCCTGCCGGGCCGCACGCTCAGCATGGGCACCGCCATGGAGATGCAGGCCGCGTTCTCGGCCGGTGTGCCGGTCGTGGCGGTGACCTCGCTGGTCGACAACCTCGCGGTGATGTCGGTGTCGTCGTGGGTCGCGCGTGACCTGGACGCGCTCGCGGGACTCCTGGACGGACTGCGGGAGATGAGCGTGCCGCTACCGGAGCGGGGTCATGGTGCGGACCGCGCCCTCGCCGGGGACACCGCTCGCTGAGACACGCGGTGCGCTCCCGCACGCGGGACGCGGCTCACGCCCGGCGCGCCACGCGGTAGCGCAGGTAGAGCACGCTGGAGCTGAACGCGCGGGTCTCGACGAGGTCGAGGTCCACCCGGTGCTCGTCCCGGGGGAAGAACGGGACGCCGCCGCCGACGAGTACCGGGTAGACGCGTGCCCGGTACTCGTCGATCAGGCCCGCGGCGGCGGCCTGGGCGGCGAGCGTCGCGCCGCCGATCGCGATGTCGCCGTCCCCCGGCTCGGCCCGCAGCCGCTCGATCTCCCCCGCCAGGTCGCCGGAGGCCAGCCGGGCGCGACCCTCCACCTCCGACAGCGTGGTGGAGAACACCACCTTGGGCAGCGGCTTCCAGAGCGCGGCCCATTCGAGTTGGGCGGCGTCCATCGGCGGATCGTGGTCGGCGGTCTCCCAGTACAGCATCGTCTCGTACAGCCGCCGCCCCAGCAGATGGACGTCGATCTGCCGGATCTCGTCAATCCAGGAGCGAAAGACGTCCGGGTCCGGCTCCGTCCAGTTGAAGTCGCCGTCCGGCCCGACGATGTAACCGTCGAGTGAGACGTTCATCGAATAGGTCACCTTGCGCATGAGAAGTCCTCCTCCGTGACGAATGCGAAAGTCACGACCCGATATTTCGACATACCCCACGCAATTGCCGAAGAATCTCGCATCGTTGATCGGCTCGTATCCAGGCTGGTATACCTGCACGCATGTCACGCACCGCGCATTCCATGACGCCGCGCGCGCTTTTCCTCGCGCTGGTCAGCTTAGCCTCGACCCTGGCCCTCTCCGCACCCGCGGCGGTCGCGGACGACGTGAAGGCACCGCCCGGATTCGTCGCCCTCGGTTCGGTCGACCGCTCGATCATCCAGGAAATGCGTTACGCCACTGCGCACGACTTCGTCGGAGCGCCGGTGGACGGTTACGTCCAGCCGATGTGCCTCCTCACCCGCCCGGCGGCACTGGCACTCCACAAGGTGCAGCGCGCACTGCTGAAGACCGGGTATTCGCTGAAGGTCTACGACTGCTACCGCCCCCAGCGCGCCGTCGACCACTTCGTCCGCTGGGCGGAGGATCTGAACGACCAGAAGATGAAAGGCGAGTTCTACCCGGACGAGAACAAGGCCGATCTGTTCACCGACGGGTACATCGCGGCGAAGTCCGGCCACAGCCGGGGCAGCACGATGGACCTCACCATCGTCAGACTTCCGGCCGCCAAGACCCGCGCCTACGTCCCCGGCGAGCCGCTGACCCCGTGCTACGGCGCCCGCGCCGACCGCTTCCCCGACAACTCGATCGACATGGGGACCGGCTTCGACTGCTTCGACACCCTCGCGAACACGCTGGACCCGCGGATCACCGGCGTCCAACTGGCCAACCGGCTGACCCTCAAGAACGCGATGGAAGCCGCCGGTTTCACCAACCTGCCGGTCGAGTGGTGGCACTACACCCTCGACCACGAGCCCTACCCGGACACCTACTTCGACTTCCCCGTCGCGCGGTCGTCGCTGAACTGACCCCGGAGCCGGGGCCCGGCCGCCGCCCCTTGTGGGCTCGGCGGCGGGCCGTTCCGGCGGGCGTCGGGCGTCGGGCGTCGGGCGTCAGGCGTCAGGCGTCAGGCGTCAGGCGTCAGGCGAGGGAGCCGGAGGCGCGGCCGGGCGGCGGGCCGCCCGGGTCTCCGCCCTCGGAGGCGGCGGACGCCGCCGTGTCGTCGCTGTCCTGCGGCAGGGCGGCGCGCTTGGGCAGGAACACCAGGGCCAGGACGGCCGCGACGACGACGATGACGCCGCAGGCCAGCAGCACGGTGTGCATCGCGACGACGAACGCGTCGCGAACGGCGTCGAGAACAGCCTGGCTCTTGAGCTTGGCCGCCACGGCGACGCCCGCCGCGGGGCTGCGACCGGCGGCGTCCTGGATCTGCTGGGGCGACTTCCCGAGGTCCAGGTGGCCGCGGTACGTGGAGTTGGCCGCGGAGCCGAGCACGGCCACGCCGATCGCACCGCCGACCTGCCGTACCGCCTGGGTGAACGCCGACCCGACGCCGCTGCGTTCCTTGGACAGCGAGTTGAGGGCCGCCGCCATCGTCCGGGTCAGGGACATGCCGAGTCCGGCGCCGATGATCGTGAGCCAGATGGCGATGAACCCGTAGCCCGAGGTGGTCGAGGTGGCCATGCCGATGAACAGGCCGACGCCCATCAGCACGAAGCCGAGCGCCGGTACGGCGCGCGGACCGAGCTGCGCGGGGAGCTTGTTGACGACGCTGGCGCCGACCAGCAGGCCGCCGATCAGCGGCAGCAGCCGCAGGCCGGTGCCGAGCGCGTCGGTCCCGAGCACCGCCTGGTAGTACTGCGGGAGGGCGAAGATCAGGCCGAACATCGCGAAGCTGACGACGGTGGCGAGGACCGAGCCCCACACGAAGCCGCGGCTGCGGAACAGTTCGAGGTCCACCAGCGGGCTGCCGCCCGCGGCGGTGACCCGGCGCTCCCAGAAGGTGAACAGCACCAGGGCCAGCGCGCCGCCGACGATCGCCAGCACCACCACGGCGTCGCCCCAGCCGCGTACACCGGCCTCGATCGTGCCGTACGTGATGGCGGTCAGGCCGAGGCTGGAGATGAGGACGCCGACGTAGTCGATGCCGATGCCCGCGCTGCCGCGGGACTCGGGGACCAGCTTCGCGACCGCGAAGCTGCCGAGCGCCACGAGCGGCACGTTGACCAGGAAGACCGAGCCCCACCAGAAGTGGTTGAGCAGCGCGCCGCCGACGATCGGGCCGAGCGGCAGGCCGAGCATGGTGGAGATCGCCACGACCGTGATGGCCTTGGTGCGCTCCTCCTCGCTCTCGAAGATGTTGAGCAGCACCGATGTGCTCAGCGGCACGAGGAAGGCGCCCGCCAGGCCCAACAGCGCGCGGGAGGCGATCAGTTCGGTCGCCGTGTTGGAGTAGGCGCAGGCGAGCGAGGCCACGCCGAACAGGATCAGCGAGGCGAGCAGGAATTTCTTGCGGCCGTATTTGTCGCCCATCAGGCCCGCGGGCAGCAGGACCGCGGCCAGGACCAGCGTGAAACTGTCGACGATCCACTGGAGTTGGCTGGTCGAGGCGCCGAGGTCACTGCTGATCGTGGGGACGGCGACGTTGAGGATGGTCGAGTCGACGCCGACGGCCAGCAGGCTTAACCCGATCGCTCCGAGTGCCCACCATTTCCTGGTCTCCGTGCTGCTCATTCCGCCGCTCCTAGGTCTCGGGGAGATCGGCCGGGCCGTCGGTGTTCACCGCGTCCCAGCGCTTCCACATGGGGTCGGCCTCGGAGTCGAGCCAGGCGAACAGCCGGTGGGCCGCCCGCACGCGCCCGGCCCGTTCCGAGTCCTCCGGGAACAGCGCCAGCCCCTCGCCGGTGATGTCCACGAAGGACGTCAGACTCTCCAGCCGTCGTTTGAGCACGCCCGACCACGCGTCCTCGGTGATCTGGTAGTAGGTCGAGCGCTGACCTGCCCGGGTGACGGCCTGCACCATCCGCGCCTCGGTCAGCAGTTTCAGCGTGGTGGTCACGGACGCCCGGCTGGCCTGGACCGCCTGCGCGATCTGCGCGGGGGTCTGGGCCGGCGGCTCGCTGACCATGAGCCAGGCCACCGTCCGCCCCATGATCGGCGGCCACCCGGCCTGGCTCATGAACCAGGACGTGACGCGTTCCATCCACGCCTCGACGTCCGGACCCGGCCTCGACTCCCCGCCCTGGCCGAGGGGTTGGGGTGTCGGGTCAGGACCCGGACCGGTCATGTCTGCCATCGTACGGAACCTTCTCGTTGTTGCTGTACCCGCTACTCGTTTCAGTCATCAATGTAACGTCAAGATACGGCTTCCGCACGGTCGTCGGCGGTCACGGCGCGCCACTCGGCGGCGGTCAGGGTGGGTTCCGCGGGCGCGACCGTGCCGACGACGGCGGCGAGCGCGGCCTGGACGTCCGGTGCGCCGAGCGCGTCGGCCTCGCCCGACAGCGTGTTGACCAGCAGCGCGGCGGAGCAGACGACGGGGTCGAGCAGCGCCGCCTCGCCGATCGTGTCGGCCTGGCGGCGGCGTTCGGCGGCGTAGCGGGTCAGCCGCGGGTCCTCGGACCTGGTCTGCACGTCGGGGTAGCAGACGTCCTGCGACGTGGCGAGGATCCAGGGCGTGTCGACGACCGCGCCGACCGCGCGCTGCACGGCCTGCGCCGCGCCGGGGACCAGGCCGCCGCACTCGGACAGGGTCCGGTCGAGGGCGGCGGCGGCCAGCGCGGCGCTGCTCATGCCGTGTCCGTAGACCGGGTTGAAGGCGGCGACGGCGTCGCCGACGACCGCGAGCCCGTCGGGCCAGCGCACCAGGCGCTCGTAGAAGAGCCGACGGTTGGCCGTCGAGCGGGATGCCTGCACGGGGGTCAACGGCTCGGCGTGGCGCAGCAGTTGCGAGATCAGCGGGTGGCGCAGGGAGTCCAGGTAGCCGCGGAATCCGTCCTCGTCGCCGGGCGGTTCTGCGCCGCGGGTCCCGGAGAGGGTGACCATCCAGCGTCCCCGCTCGATCGGCAGCAGGATGCCGTTGCGGCCCGGCACCCCGGCACGGTGGTCGGCGTAGACGCTGACGAGCGGGAAAGGACCGCGGGCGCCCTCGGGCGCGGCGAAGATCCGGGTGGCGTAGGCCATGCCCGAGTCGATGACGTCCTCCTGGACGGGCGGCAGGCCCAGCACGCCGAGCCAGCGCTTCATCGGGGAGCCGCGGCCGGTGGCGTCCACGACGATGTCCGCCTCGACGACCGACATCCCGCCTCCCGTACGCGGCTTGTAGGTGACGCCGGTGATCCGGTCGGCGTCGCCGCGCAGGCCGATGATGTCGGTGTCGGCGAGCACGGTGATCCGCTTGTCGCGCAGCGCCTGGTCCCGCACGGTCCAGTCGAGCAGCGGCCGGCTGGCCGCGATCATGAACTGCGTCTCGGGCATGCGCTGTTGCCAGCCGTAGGCGGTGAGCGAGACCAGGTCCTCGGGCAGCCGGATCCGGTGGGCGCCGTCGGCGAGCAGCCGGTCGACGGTGCCGGGCAGCAGCGATTCCATGAGCCGTGCGCCGCCGGACCACAGGACGTGCGTGTGCTTGGCCTGCGGGACTCCGCGGCGCGGGTCGGGCCCCTCGGGCAGCCGGTCCCGGTCAAGGACCGTGACGGTGTCGACGTGGCGCAGCAGCGCGACGGCCGCCAGCATTCCGGCCATGCCCGCGCCGAGCACGACGGCGCGGCCTCCGGCGACGGGCCCGGTGGGTCCCGTGGGCCCCGTGGATGTTCCGACCATGGTGTCCTCTCACGTTCCTTTCCTGATGGATGCCCTGGGGTGCGCCTCGGGGCGGGGACCTCGGCCGGGACTCACGCCGGGGCTTCGGCCTCGGCCGGTCGTCGCGCGTACGGGCGGCGGTCGCGGTCCGTAACCGGGCCCGGCGGCGGGTCCTGGGCGGCCCGGCGTCTCCCGGCAGACGGCCGGCTCATGACGCGGGGACCCGGCCGAGGCAGGCGGCGACGGCCGTGGCCACGGCGGGCCACTGCTCGGCCAGGTAGAAGTGGCCGCCGGGGAAGCGCCGGAAGGACGTCCCGCCCGTGGTCTCCCGGCGCCATCCCTCGGCGTCCGCACCGCGCGCCCAGGGGTCGTCCTCGCCGAGGAACACGCTGATCGGGCAGCGCAGCGGCACGCCGGGACGGTAGGCGAAGGCGTCCAGCGCGCGGTAGTCGCCGCGCAGCACCGGCAGGACCATGGCGAGGATGCCCGGGTCCGCGAGCAGCGCGCCCTCGGTGCCGCTCAACGCGGTGAGGTCGGCGACGAGTTCGGCGTCGCTGCGGCGGCCCAGGTGCGCGTTGCGGTGCACGGCGGGCGCTCCCCGCCCGGAGGCGATCAGCGCCACGGGGCGGGTCCTGCCGCCCGCCTCCAGGCGGCGGGCCACCTCCCAGCCGACCAGGGCGCCCATGCTGTGTCCGAAGAGCGCCAGCGGAACGGTGTCGGGCAGGTGCCCGAGCGCGTCGGCGACGGCGTCGGCGAGGCGTCCGATGTCCTCGGTGCAGGGCTCGTTGCGCCGTTCCTGCCGACCGGGGTACTGGGCGGCCAGCACCTCCACGCCGGGCGGCATGTGCGCGCTCAGCGGCTTGAAGAAGGTCGCCGATCCTCCGGCGTGCGGCAGGCAGACGAGCTGCACCGCGCCGGGACCGGGCGCCGCGGGCGTGTAACGGGTGATCCACGGACCGGTCTTCAGGTCCCAGGCGGTCATGGTTTCCTCCTCAGCGCCGCCGGGCCGGTTCGGCGACGGCGGATGGAGCGGTGGGCGTACGGGGGTGGATGCCGGTGGCGGCCAGGTCTCCTGTGGCGCCCGCGCGGGGCCACGGGATGCCGGGTCTGCCGTCGCGCCCGCGCGGGGCCGCCGCGCCGGATCGGGGTCCGGGCGCGGCGTCGGCCGGAGGTCCTTCCGGCCGGCGCCGCGGGCGCGTCAGTCGGGGTCGAGGGCGGACAGCCAGCCGTCCACGGCCGCCGCGGTGGCCGCGGCGTGCTCGGCCTCGATCATCGAGAAGTGGTCGCCCGGCACGTCGACGGTGTCGTGCGGCAGCGCCCAGTCGACCCGCCAGCCCTCGGCCGCACCGCCCTGGTGGCCGCCGATCGGTTCGCTCGCCCGTACCAGCAGCGTGGGCGCGGTGAGGGCGTCGAGGCCGTAGTCGAACCCGGCGTAGCGGGCGCGGGCGGTGAGCCATGCCTCGCCCGCGTCGTCGGCGGAGGTCTCCACGACCTCCCGGCGCTCGCGCAGCGAATTCTGCAAGGTGTCCGTCCAGTCGGCGCCGAGCCCGTGCCCGCCGCCCCAGGTCGGCGTGTCGATGAGTACGAGTCCGGCCGGGGCGTGTCCGTCCGCCGCCAGTCGGGCAGCGGTGACGGCGGCGATGTTGCCGCCGCCGGAGTAGCCGAGGACCGCGAACCGCCGCCCCCCGGCGGCCTGTTGGGCCGCCTGTGCCAGCGCCTCGGTCAACGAGTCGACGGAGAAGGGCAGTTCCTCGCCGGACACGAAGCCGGGCAGGCCCACGACGGTGGTGGCGCGCCGTCCGCCGAGGCCGGCGGCGAACCGCGCGTACTGGTGGAAGTTCTGCCGCCAGATGAAGGTCGGGAAGCAGATCAGCAGCGGCTCGTCCGGGCCGTCGGCGAGCTTCACCGTCCGCAGGGGGCGGGTCAGTTCGGCGGTGGTGGTGAACTGGGCCCGGTAGTCGGCGAACCGGGCGAGCAGGTCGTGCGCCTCCTCGCCCCGGCCGAGTTCCACGGCGCGTTCGAACAGGCCGCTCAGGCCCTCGGCCGAGCGCACGGCGGGCGCGGCCAGCGCGGCGGATCCCGTGGCGGCGTCGCCGAGTTCGCGGTCGAGGTGGGCGGCGAGCGCGTCGACGCTGGCGTGGTCGAAGACCAGGGTGCTGGGCAGCGCGATGCCGGTGACGGCGCTGAGCGTGGTGGACAGTTCGACGGCGGACAGCGAGTCGAAGCCGAGGGTGGACAGTTCGCGGTCCGGGTCGACGTGCTCGCCCGACGGGTGACCGAGCACTCGGGCGACCTGGAGGCGTACCACGCCCAGCAGTTCGGCCGGCCGCTCGTCGGGGCCGAGCCCGGCGAGCCGTTCCCGGAAGGTGCCGGACTCCTGCGGCGCCGCCGGTTCCGCGGCGGGCGCGGGGCTGACGGAAGGGGCCGGGAAGGTGGCGGTCCGGCGCGTCGCGCCCGTAGCGCCCGTAGCGCCGAGCCAGTAACCGGCGCCTTGGAACGCGTAGGTGGGCAGGTCGACGACGCGGGCGCCGGTGCCCGCGAACACCGCCTCCCAGTCGGGCCGGACGCCGCGGGTCTGCACCGCGGCGACCGCGGCGAGCAGCGTGCGGGCCTCCGGCCGGTCGCGGCGCAGCGCCGGGACGACGACGGCGCCCGCGGCGGCCTCCCCCAGGCTGTCGCGCGCCATGGAGCTGAGCGCGGAGTCGGGGCCCAGCTCGACGTAGGTGGTCACACCGGCGGCCGCCATCGTCCGCATGCCGTCGAGGAACCGGACGGCCGAACGGATGTGGCGGGCCCAGTAGTCGGGTGAGGTCAGCTCGCCGGGCCCGGCGATCGTGCCGGTGACGTTGGAGAGCACGGGGATCTCCGGTTCGGCGAAGGTCATCGTCGCGGCCAGGTCCCTGAAGGGGTCCAGGATCGGGTCCATCCGCGTGGAGTGGGAGGCGATGCTGATCGCCAGCCGCCGGGTCTTGCGGCCCCGCTCGGCCCAGTGCGCGACGAGTTCGTCCACCGCGGCCTCGTCCCCGGAGACGACCACGGCCCGGGGGCCGTTGACCGCGCCGAGCGACACCTCGTGGTCGCGTCCGGCGAGCATCGGCGCCAGTTCGGCCTCGGACGCCTGGATCGCGGCCATCGCGCCGCCGGGCGGCAGGTCGCCCATCAACCGCCCGCGCGCGGCGACCAGTTCGGCCGCCTCGGGCAGCGACAGCACCCCGGCCAGGTGCGCGGCGGACAGCTCGCCGACCGAGTGGCCGATGAGGTGGCCGGGCCGCACGCCCCACGATTCCAGCAGCCGGTACAGCGCGACCTGGACGGCGAAGGTCACCGGCTGGGTGTACCGGGTCTCGTCCAGCAGGGCCGCGTCCGTCGATCCGGGCGCCGCGAACGCCAGCTGGCGCAAGGGCCGTTCGAGGTGCGGGTCCAGCGCCGCGCAGGCGGCGTCGAAGGCCGCCGCGTACGCCGGGAAGGTGGCGTACAGCTCCTGTCCCGCGCCCGCGCGCTGTGCGCCCTGGCCGGTGAAGAGGAAGGCCGGGCGACCGCTCGCGGACGGCGGCCCGACGGCCGCGTCCGGGTCGGGCACGCCGTCGGCGAGCGCCCGCAGTCCGCGCAGCGCCTCCTCGCGGTCGGCGGCCAGGACCGTGCCGCGGGCGGTGAGTTCCGCGCGGGTGGTGGCGAGGGAGTAGCCGACGTCGGCCACCGCGAGCTCGGGCCGGTCGGCGAGGTGGTCCGCGAGCCGGGCGGCCTGGGCGCGCAGCGCGCGGCTGCCGTCGCCCGAGACGGGCAGCAGGACGGGCACGGCGGGGGAGGCCGCGGCGTCGGCATCGGCATCGGCGGCCCCTGCTCCGACGGTCCCTTCACCGGCCGCCGCAGGAGCGCGTACGCCGGTCGGCGGGGCCGGATCCGCGAGTTCCGCGGGGGCCTGTTCGAAGATCGCGTGCACATTGGTGCCGCTGATGCCGAAGCCGGACACGGCGCCGCGGCGCGGTCGCGGCTGGTGCCCCGACTCGTCGGCGGGCTTGGCCTCGGGCCACGCGATGGTCTCGGTGAGCAGCCGCACCGCACCGGAGTCCCAGTCGACGGCGGGCGTCGGGGCGTCGATGTGCAGGGACTTCGGCATCGCGCCGTTGCTGATCGCCAGCACCATCTTGAGCACCCCGGCGATGCCCGCGGCGGCCCCGGTGTGCCCGAAGTTGGACTTGATGGAACCGAGCCGCAGCGGCTGGTCGGCGGGCCGCTCCTGACCGTACGTGGCCAGCAGCGCGCTGGCCTCGATGGGGTCGCCGAGCGTCGTGCCGGAGCCGTGCGCCTCCACGATGTCGACCTCGTGCGCGGACAGCCCGGCGTTGCGCAGCGCGGCGCGGATCACCTTGGCCTGCGCGCGGCTGCTGGGCGCGGCCAGGCCGTTGCTGGCACCGTCCTGGTTGATCGCGGAGCCGCGGATCACCGCGTGCACCCGGTGGCCGTTGCGGCGCGCGTCCGACAGGCGTTCCACGACGATCGCGCCGGCGCCCTCGGCCCAGGCGAATCCGTCGGCGGCGGCGGCGAACGCCTTGATGCGGCCGTCGGCGGCGAGTCCGCGCTGGTGGGTGAACTCGATGAAGAGGGTGGGGGTGGGCATCACGCTCGCGCCGCCGACCAGGGCCATGGCGCAGTCGCCCGAGCGCAGCGCCTGCGACGCCTGGTGCAGCGCGACCAGCGACGAGGAGCAGGCGGTGTCGATGGAGACCGCGGGCCCCTCCAGGCCCATGACGTACGCGATCCGGCCGGACGCCACGCTGCTGGCGTTGCCGGTGAGCTGGTAGCCCATGATCTGCGGCGGCAGCTCCTCGGCGTCGGTGCCGTAGCCCGCGTAGGAGACGCCGAGGAAGACGCCGGTCGCACTGCCCTTCAGGGAGTGCGGGTCGATCCTGGCGTTCTCGACCGCCGCCCAGGACACCTCCAGGGCGAGCCGCTGCTGCGGGTCCATGGCCAGCGCCTCGCGCGGCGAGATGCCGAAGAACTCGGCGTCGAAGCGCGGCAGGTCGGTGAGGAAGCCGCCCTGGCGGGCGATCGAGGCGCCGGGGGTGTCGCCGTCGCCGAGCAGCATGCCCAGGTCCCACCCGCGGTCGTCCGGGATGTCGGTCATCATGTCCCGGCCGGACTCCAGCGCCTCCCACAGCTTCTCCGGGGTGTCCGCGCCGCCGGGGAAGCGACAGGCCATCCCGACGACGGCCAGGGGCTCGGTGGCCGCCGACAGCAGCCGCTGGTTCTCCTCGCGCAGCCGTTCCGTCTCGGTGAGGGCCGCGCGCAGCGCCTCGACGATGCGTCCGGTCTCCATGGCCATCAGTGACTCCGTTTCTGCTGGGACTTCCGTGGGGCCCGGCGCCGCTCGCGCCGCGTGTCGTGATCTCCGGTGGGCCGGGGCCCCGGGCTCGGCTCTCGCGTCGGCCGGCTCCGGGCGGCTGCTCGGGCGTTCAGAACCGGTACCGCTCCTGCCACGGCCCCCGGTGGCTCGCGGTCCGGCTCCGTACCGCGGGTCGAGGGGCGAGGCCGGTCCGTGCGGTCCGGTGCCGTACCGACCGCTGCTGTACGAACCGCTGCCGTGCCGACCGCTGCCGTACGTACCGGGCGCACGCCGTCACCGCTCGCCCAGCGCGGCGCGCACCAGGTCGTCGACGTCCATGTCGGCGATGGCCTCGCGCCGCTCCTCCCGCGCCTCGGGTTCCTCGGGCGCGTCGGGTGTGTCGGCCAGCCGCAGCAGCGTGTCCAGGACGCCGGCGGCGCGGAGCCGGGCGAACGGGACGGTGGCCAGCAGTCCGCGGATCCTGGCCTCCTCGGAGTCGGCCGAAGGGGGTCCCGCGACATCGGCGGAGCCCTCCACCAGCTCTTCGTGGAGCCGGGCGGCGAGCGCGGACGGGGACGGGCAGTCGAAGACCAGGGTGCTGGGGAGTGTCAGGCCGGTCGCGGCGTTGAGCCGGTTGCGCAGCTCCACCGCGGTGAGCGAGTCGACGCCCAGGTCCTTGAAGGCCCGCGACGGGCCGACCGGGTCGGTGCCGCTGAGCCCGAGCACCGCGGAGGCGTGCGAGCGGACCAGATCGAGCAGGTGCTCGCGCTGCTCGGCCGCGGGCCGTCCGGCCAGTTTCGCGGCGAGCGAGCGCGCCTCCACCGGGGCGGTGGAGCGGGCGGCGGCCCGGCGGCCCGCGGGCCTGCCGCCCGCGACCAGTGCGCGCAGCATGCCGGGCACCGGCGCCTGCCCGGCCTGGTCGCGCAGCGTCGGCAGGTGCAGCCGGGTCGGGACGGCCAGGGCCGTGCCCGTACCGCGCGCCGCGTCGAGCAGAGCCATGCCGCGCCGGGCGTCGATCGGCAGCACACCGGAGCCGGTCATCCGGGCGACCTGCTGCTCGTCAAGCCGTCCGGTCAGCTCGCTGACCTCCGACCAGTAACCCCAGGCCAGGGAGAGCGCGGGCTGACCGTGGGCGCGGCGATGGTGCGCGTACGCGTCCAGGAACGCGTTCGCGGCGGCGTAGTTGGCCTGTCCGGGGTTGCCGAGCACACCGGCGCCCGCCGAGTACAGCACGACCTCGGCCAGGTCCGACTCCCTTGTCAGGTCGGCGAGGTTGACGACCGCGTCCACCTTGGGCCGCAGCACCCGGTCGACCTGTTCGGAGGTCAGCGAGCCGACCATCCCGTCGTCCAGGACACCGGCGGTGTGCACGACGGCGGTCAGCGGGCGGTCGGCCGGGACGGCGTTGAGTACGGCGGCGAGCGCGTCGCGGTCCGCCGCGTCGCACGCGGTGACGGTGACGCTCTCGGCGCCCGACTCCAGGAGTTCCGCGCGCAGTTGTACGGCGCCGGGGGCGTCGGGACCGCGTCGGCTGGTCAGCAGCAGGTGCCGTACGCCCCATGCGGTGACCAGGTGCCGGGCGGCGATCGAGCCGAGAGTGCCGGTGCCTCCGGTGACCAGCACCGTGCCGTCCGGGTCGAGCGGCTTGGGCACGGTCAGCACCAGCTTGCCGGTGTGCTTGGCCTGGCTCATCAGCCGGAACGCCTCGGGCGCGCGGCGCACGTCCCAGGTGCGGACGGGCAGCGGGCGCAGGATACGGCGTTCGAAGAGCGCGACGAGCTTGCCGAGGATCTCCGCGATCCGGTCGGCGCCCGCGTCGATCAGGTCGTAGCGGCGGTACGCCACCCCGGGGTGGTCGGCGGCGACCGTGTCCGCGTCGCGCGGATCGGTCTTGCCCAGTTCCAGGAATGTGCCGCCCTCGGGCAGCAGCCGCAGTGAGGCGTCGATGAACTCCTGCGCCAGCGAGTTGAGTACGACGTCCATGCCGTGCCCGTGGGTGGCCGCGAGGAACTTCTCCTCGAACTCCAGGGTGCGGCTGGAGGCGATCCGGGACTCCTCGAAGCCCATCCGGTGGAGCGTGTCCCACTTGCCCTCGCTGGCCGTGGCGAAGACCTCCGCGCCCCAGTAGCGGGCGAGTTGGGCTGCGGCCATGCCGACGCCGCCGGTCGCGGCGTGCACCAGCAGCCGCTGTCCCTCGGCGAGGCCCGCGAGGTCCGCGAGCCCGAACCAGGCGGTCAGGAACACCGCGGGCACGCCCGCCGCCTGCTCGAAGGACAGGCCGCGCGGTATCCGCACCACCAGCCGCTGGTCGGTGACCGAGTACGGTCCGAACGGGTCGTGCAGCAGGCCCATCACCCGGTCTCCGACGGCCAGCTCGGTGACGCCGGGCCCGACCTCGGTGATCAGGCCCGCGCCCTCGCTGCCGAGCCGGGCCTGGCCCGGCACCATGCCGAGGCTCACCAGCACGTCACGGAAGTTCACACCGGCCGCGCGGACCGATACGCGTACCTGCCCCTCCTCCAGCGGTGCCAGCGCCTCGGGGTGCGGAATCAGCGCGAGTGCGTCCAGGGTGCCGGGCGCGGTGGTGTCGAGCCGCCAGGCCGCGGCGCCGGCCGGCGGGCGCAGCAGGCGGGTGGTGTCGGCCGGGGCGAGGCGCGGCACGGTGGCCACCCCGACGCGCAGCGCGATCTGCTGCTCGTCGGCGGCGATCGCGCTGTTGAGGGCGGCGCCGACGCGCAGCCGGGACTCGTCGCGGCCGTCGAGGTCGAGCAGCAGGAACCGGCCCGGGTTCTCGGCCTGCGCCGACCGCAGCAGCCCCCAGAGCGCGGCGTGCGCCAGGTCCTCGACGTCCTCGTCCTCGGCCGCGGCGACCGCCCGCCGGGTCACCAGCGCCAGGCGGGTGCCCCGCAGCCGGTCGTCGGCCAGCCACTCCTGGAGCAGGGCGAGCGCGTCGGTGACGACGTCACGGGTGGTGGCCGCGAGGTCGCCGCCGGGCTTCGGCGTACCGAACGACAGCAGGGCCAGGCCGGGCGCGGGCGCGCCCTCGGCGATCGCGGCGGCCAATTCGACTGGACCGGTGCGGACTTCGGCCACGGCGTCCACCGCGCGCAGCGCGGGCAGCAGACCGTGGACGTCGTCGCCGAGTACGGCCCAGCCCGCGCCGGTCGGCGCGCCCGCGTCCAACGGGAGCCGCTGCCAGTCGAGTTGGAACAGCGCGTCCTTGATGTCCGCGTCGGCTTCCGGACCCGCCGCGTCCAACTGAGCCGCGCTGACCGGCCGCATCACCAGCGAGCCGACGGACAGCACCGGGGCGCCGTCCGCGTCGGCGAGCATCAGCCGCAGGCTGTCCTGCCCCTCGGCCGCCGTGACCCGCACCCGCACGGCCCCGGCACCGACCGCGTGCAGCGTCACGTCACGCCAGGCGAACGGCAGATAGGTACCCGAGGAATCGAGGAAGTCGCCGAAGCCGGTGGCGTGCAGCGCCGCGTCCAGCAGTGCCGGGTGGACGCCGAACCTGCCCGCGTCCTGGTGGAGTTCGACCGGCAGCGCGGCCTCGGCGTAGACGGCGTCGCCGAGCCGCCAAGCGGACCGCAGCCCCTGGAAGGCCGGGCCGAAGGCGTAGACGGACTCCTGCGCCCGTTCGTACATCCCCTCGGTGTCGGCGGCCACGGCGCCCGGCGGCGGCCACGCGGTCCCGCCCAGCGCGGCGTCGGCACCGCCGTCCGCCGCGTCGGCGGCGGGCGCGAGCGTGGCGGTGGCGTGCCGCGTCCACTCCGCGGGGGTCTCACCGCCCTCGGGCCGGGCGTGCACCTCCAACTCGCGGCGGCCCCGCGCGTCGGGCGCGGCGACGGACAACTGCACCTGGACGTTGCCCCGTTCGGGCAGCACCAGCGGGCTGCCGAGGGTCAGTTCCGCCACCGTGCCGCAGCCCGCGAGGTCGGCGGCGTGCAGCGCCAGCTCCACGAAGGCGGTACCGGGCAGCAGCAGCCGGCCGCCCACCCGGTGGTCGGCCAGCCAGGGGTGGGTGGCGGTCGACAGCCGCCCGGTCAGCAGCAGCCGGTCCGCGCCCGCGACCGGCAACGCGGCGCCCAGCAAGGGGTGTCCGGCGGCTTCGAGCCCGAGGTCGGAGGCGTCGCCGGAGTTCTTGTAGCCCTCGGCGAGCCAGTAGTGCTGGTGCTGGAAGGCGTAGGTGGGCAGGTCCACCCGCTGGGCGGTGGTTGCGGCGAAGACGGACCGCCAGTCGACGGGGAGACCCCGTACCCAGCCTTCGGCGAGCGAGGTCAGGAAGCGCTCCTGGCCGCCCTCTTCGCGGCGGAGGGTGCCCAGGGCGACGGCGTCCGATGCCGCGTCCTCGAAGGTCTCGGCGAGACCGACTGCGAGAACCGGGTGCGGGCTGGACTCGACGAAGTAGCCGAAGCCGTCGGAGAGCAGGGCCCGGACGGTCTCGTCGAAACGGACCTCTTGGCGGAGGTTGGTCACCCAGTAGTCGGCGTCCAGCGCGGTCGTGTCGAGCTTGCCGCCGGTGACCGTGGAGTAGAACGGGATCTGAGACGACCGGGGCTCGATGCCGTCCAGTGCCTCAACTACCTCCCCGCGTATGGCATCGACCTGTGCCGAATGCGAGGCGTAGTCGACATCGATACGACGCGCCCGTACGCCCTCGGCCTCGCATCCGGCGAGGAGGTCGTCCAGCGTCTCCGGCTCACCGGAGACGACCGTGGACGACGGGCCGTTCACTGAGGCGACGGATATCCGCCCCTCGAAGCGCGCGATCTGCTCCCGCACCGCTTCCGCAGGGAGGGCGACGGAGACCATTCCGCCGTTGCCGGACAAGGTTCCGCGAATGGCCTTCGCCCGCAGCGCCACGACCTTCGCGGCGTCCTCCACCGACAACGCGCCAGCGACGCACGCGGCGGCGATCTCCCCCTGGCTGTGACCGATCACCGCACCCGGCTCGACACCGGCAGCACGCCACACCTCGGCGAGCGACACCATCACCGCCCACAACGCGCCCTGAACGACCACCACGTCATCCAGGACGCCCTCGCGAATCGCCTCCACCACAGACGAACCCACGTAAGGACGCAGCGCCGCGTCACACTCCGCCAACCGCGCCGCGAACACCGGAGACGAAGCAAGCAACTCCATCGCCATCCCCGCCCACTGCGACCCCTGACCAGGAAAGACGAAAACCACCCGGCCGGAGCCCGGACGCACCACACCGGACACCACGCCCGAGGCCGCGACACCCTCCGCGACAGACCCCAGCAGGCCCCGCGCCTGGTGCGCCTCCGTGGCGAGCGCCACGCCGCGGTGTTCCAGGGCGGCCCGTGACGTGGCGAGCGACAGCCCGACGTCGGCCGGGCGGGAGCTGTCGCCGACGTGGTGCGCGAGCCGTTCGGCCTGTTCGCGCAGCGCGTCCGCCGACCGCCCGGACACGAGCCACGGGACGACCCTCAGCGGCCCCAACGGGCTCCTGTCCGGGCTGACTTCGGGTTCCGCGAGGGCCTGCGCACCGTCGTGCTCCGGCTCCTCCAGGATCACGTGCGCGTTCGTCCCGCTGATCCCGAAGGAGGACACGGCGGCCCGGCGCGGCCGGTCGGCGCGCTTCCATTCGAGCGGCTCGGTGAGAAGTTCGACTCCGCCGCCGGACCAGTCGATGAAGGGGGACGGCTCGTCGACGTGGAGGGTGCGCGGCAGCAGTCCGTTGCGCATCGCCTGGACCATCTTGATGACGCCCGCCACGCCCGCCGCGTGGGCGGTGTGGCCGATGTTGGACTTGATGGAGCCGAGCTTGAGGGCGTCGCTGTCGGCGCGGTTCCGCCCGTAGGTCGCGAGCAGGGCCTGGGCCTCGATGGGGTCGCCGAGCCGGGTGCCCGTGCCGTGGGCCTCGACCGCGTCCACCTGGTCGGCGGACAGGCGTGCGTCGGCGAGGGCGTCGCGGATGACGCGCTCCTGGGACGGGCCGTTGGGGGCGGTGAGCCCGTTGCTGGCGCCGTCCTGGTTGAGGGCGGAGCCGCGGAGCACGGCGAGCACGTGGTGGCCCTGGCGCCGCGCGTCCGACAGCCGCTCCAGCAGCAGCACCCCCGCGCCCTCGGACGGGCCGAAGCCGTCGGCCGCCCCGGCGAAGGACTTGCAGCGGCCGTCGGGCGCGAGGGCGCGCTGCCTGCTGAACGCGATGAAGCCCTGCGGTGTCGGCATCACCGCGACACCGCCGGCGAGGGCGAAGGAGCACTCTCCCGACCGCAGCGCCTGCACCGCCAGGTGCATCGCGACCAGTGACGACGAGCACGCGGTGTCGACGGTGAGCGCGGGGCCCTCCAGGCCGAGGCTGTAGGAGACGCGGCCGGAGACGACGCTGGCGAAGGAGCCGACCCCGATGTAGCCCTCGAGGCCCTCGGGCACCTTGTGGTTGCCGGTGACGTAGTCCACGGTGGCGGCGCCGACGAACACCCCGCCGCGGCTGCCCTTGACGGACAGCGGGTCGATGCCCGCCCGCTCCAGCACCTCCCAGGAGATCTCCAGCATGAGCCGCTGCTGCGGGTCCATGATCAGGGCCTCGCGGGCGTTGACGCTGAAGAAGTCGGCGTCGAACTGGTCCGCGTCGTGCAGGAATCCGCCCTCGCGCACGTAGTTCTTGCCCTCGGCGTCGGGGTCGGCGTCGTAGAGGCTGTCCAGGTCCCAGCCGCGGTTGACGGGGAACGGGGTGATGGCGTCGCCGTCCTCGGCGACCAACTGCCACAGGTCGTCGGGGGTTTCGACGCCGCCCGGGTAGCGGCAGGCCATCGCCACGATCGCGATGGGCTGCGGGTCCTCCAGCTCGCGGACCCGGCGCCGCGCCTTGCGCAGGTCGGCGGTGGCGCGCTTGAGGTACTCGCGGAGCTTGTCCTCGCCGACCTGGCCGGCGCCGGCGCTGCTGACCGTGGTGTCCATCAGGAGTCACACCTATTCGTGTTCGGGTTCGGTGAGGTCACAGCCGTACGGTGGGCGCCGTCACGGGGTGTCGAGTTCGTCGTCGAGCATGGCGAGCAGCTCGGAATCGGTGGCCGCTTCGAGATCGAGGTCGTCGGCGGCCTTGCCGGCGGACCGGGCGGCGCCGGGGTCCTGCGCGTCCTGCAATTTGGAGGCCAGGGCGTGCAGCCGCGCGGTGACCTTCCGCCGCAGCTCGTCGTCGGCGGCCGGCAGGTCCAGCAGCACCGATTCCAGGCGGTCCAGTTCGGCGAGGGCCGGGACGGTCTCGGCGGCTTCGCCCGGGGCGAGTTGGCCGCGGATGAAGCGGGCCGCGGCGGTCATGGTCGGGTGGTCGAAGGCGATGCTGGCGGGCAACTGGACACCGATGGACGCCTGGAGCCGGTTGCGCAGCTCCAGCGCGGTCAGGGAGTCGAAGCCCAGCTCCTTGAAGGCCCGGTCGGTCTCGATGGCCTCGGGCGAGCCGTGGCCGAGCACCGAGGCGACGTGGCCGCGGATCAACTCCTCCAGCCTGTGCAGTTGTTCGGCCTGCGACAGCCCGGCGAGCCGGGCCGACCAGTCGGCCGCCGCGGTCTCCGCGCGCGGTGCCTCCACCTTGCGCCTGGCCGGTGCGGCGGCCTGGACGAGGCCGCGCAGGAGGTCGGGGAGCGTGCCGGACGCGGCCCGTACGCGCAGCGCGTCGGTGTCGAGCCGGATGGGGACGAGCAGGCTCTCGCCATCGGTGACGGCCGCGTCGAACAGGTCGGTGCCCTGGCGCGCGGACAGCGGCAGGACCCCGGCCCGCGCGACCTTGGCCGCGTCGGCGTCGGCGCCCATCGCGCTGCTCTGCGCCCACAGGCCCCAGGCGAGTGACTGACCCGGCAGTCCGAGGTCGCGGCGCTGCCGGGCGAGGGCGTCGACGAAGGCGTTCGCGGCGGCGTAGTTGGCCTGGGCGATGCTGCCGAGGACGCCGGAGGCGGAGGAGAACAGCACGAACGCGGACAGGTCGGCGTCGCGCGTCAGATCGTGCAGATGGAGGGCGGCGGCGGCCTTGGGCGCGAAGACCCGGTCGATGTCCTGCGCGGTGAGCCGTTCCAGCGAGGCGTCGGACAGTACGCCCGCGCAGTGCAGGACGGCGGTCAGCGGGTGTTCCTCGGGGACGGTCGCGAGAAGGGCGGCGAGCGCGTCGCGGTCCGCGGCGTCGCACGCGGCGACGGTGACGGTCGCTGCACCCGACCCGGTCAACTCATCCCGCAACTCGGCCGCGCCGGGGGCCTCTTCGCCGCGGCGGCCGACCAGCAGCAGATGACGTACGCCGTGCCGCTGGACCAGGTGACGGGCAATCAGGCTGCCGAGCGCGCCGGTGCCGCCGGTGATCAGGACGGTGCCGTCGGGCCGCCACGGGGTGCCGCCTGCCGCCGACGACGTGGCACGGGCGAGCCGGGGCACCATGACCGTGCCCGCGCGCAGAGCGAGTTGGGGTTCACCGGAGCCGACAGCGGCGGGTACGGAGGTGGGGAAGAGCGCCAGCGAGCCCGGGTCGTCGTCCACGTCGACCAGGACGAACCGGCCGGGGTGGGCGGCCTGCGCCGAACGGATCAGACCCCACAGCGCGGCGCCGACGAGGTCGTCGATCCGGTCCTCGGCGCGGGCGGCGACCGCGTGCCGGGTGAAGACGACCAGCCGGGACGGTGCCAGCCGGTCCTCGGCGAGCCAGCTCTGGACCGTGGCGAGGAGGTCGACGGTGGCGGCACGGGCGGCCGAGGCGTCGTCCCGCTCGTCCGGACCGAACCCGTTGCTGACGGCGACGAGTTCGGGCGCGGGAAGCCCCGCGTCGAGAGCTTCGGTGAGCGCGCCGAGATCGTCGTACGCCTGCGGGTACGCCCCGGATTCCTCCAGGGCTTCGGTGAGCCGGTCGTCGACCGGGCCGAGCAGCAGCCAGTCGGCGCTCTGGCCGGAGACGGGAACCGGCGCCCACTCCACGCGGTGGAGGCTGTCCGGCCGGCCGGCGGCCGAGTGGTTCACCTCGTCGGCGGTCACCGGCTGCGGCAGCCCGGCGTCCAGGACGGCGACCGGGCCGCCGTCGGGATCGGTGAACGTCGCGGTGAACTCGTCGGGCTGGCCGGTCGGACGCAGGTGGGCGCGGAGCGCGGTCGCCCCGGCGGCGCGCAGCGAGAAGCCGGACCACCGCGTCCACTGGGCGTTCTGGTTCCGGTTGACCAGGGCGGGTTGCAGTGCCGCGTCCAGCAGAGCCGGGTGAAGGCAGAACCGGGCCGCGTCGCGGGCGTGTTCCTCGGGCAGCCGGATCTCGGCGTAGTACTCGCGGCCGACTCGCCACAGCTTGCGCAGGCCCTCGAACGCCGGGCCGTACACCTGGCCCAGGTCGGCCATCCGGCGGTGGAAATAGGCGAGGCTGACGGGCTGCGCGCCGCTGGGCGGCCAGACGGAGCCTTCCGGTTCGTCGGCCGGGCCGGACGCGTCCGGTTCCTCGGGTACGAGGACGCCGGTGGCGTGCCTGACCCACGGCGCGTCCGGCTCGGCGTCCTCGGCGCGGGCGTGCACGGCCAGCGGGCGGCCACCGTCCTCGTCGGGCGCGCCGACGGACACCTGGACGTGCACCGCGGCCTTTCCCCGCAGCGCGAGCGGCACGGCCAGCTCCAGCGTCTCGATCCGGCCGCAGCCCGCCATCTCGCCCGCGTAGAGGGCGAGTTCGGCGAAGACAGCGCCGGGCAGCACGGGACGGTCGTGCAGACTGTGGTCGGCCAGCCACGGGTGGGTGCGCAGCGAGAGGCGGCCCGTCAGCACGATCCGGTCCTCGTCGGCGACGCGGACCGCGGCCGACAGCAGCGGGTGATCGACGGACTCCTGCCCGAGCCCGCTCGGGTCCCCGGCGCGCGCGGCGTCACCCTCCAGCCAGTAGCGCTGGTGCTGGAAGGCGTAGGTCGGCAGGTCCACGGGGTGGGCCGGGGTTCCGGCGAAGACGGACCGCCAGTCGACGGGGAGACCCCGTACCCAGCCTTCGGCGAGCGAGGTCAGGAAGCGCTCCTGGCCGCCCTCTTCGCGGCGGAGGGTGCCCAGGGCGACGGCGTCCGATGCCGCGTCCTCGAAGGTCTCCGCGAGACCGACTGCGAGAACCGGGTGCGGGCTGGACTCGATGAAGTACCCGAAGCCGTCGGAGAGCAGAGCCCGGACGGTCTCGTCGAAACGGACCTCCTGACGGAGGTTGGTCACCCAGTACGCCGCATCGAGCGCGGTCGTGTCGAGCTTGCCGCCGGTCACCGTGGAGTAGAACGGAACCTGCGACGACTGCGGCTCGATGCCTGACAGGGCCTGGACGACCTCGTCACGGATGGCGTCCACCTGTGCCGAGTGCGACGCGTAGTCGACATCGATACGACGGGCCCGTACGCCCCCGGCCTCGCATGCGGCGAGAACGTCGTCCAGCGTCTCCGGCTCGCCCGAGACCACCGTGGACGAAGGCCCGTTGACCGAAGCCACACCGATCCGGCCGTCCCAGCGCGCGATCAGCTCACGTACGTCCTGCGCGGGCAACGCGACCGACACCATTCCACCGTTGCCCGACAAGGTCCCGCGAATGGCCTTCGCCCGCAGCGCCACGACCTTCGCCGCGTCCTCCACGGAAAGCGCGCCCGCCACGCACGCGGCGGCAATCTCGCCCTGGCTGTGACCGATGACCGCGCCCGGCTCGACACCCGCAGCACGCCACACCGCAGCCAGCGACACCATCACCGCCCACAACGCCCCCTGAACCACCACCACGTCATCCAGAGCGCCCTCGCGGATCGCCTCCACCACCGACGAACCGACGTGAGGACGCAGGGCCGCGTCACACTCCGCCAACCGCGCCGCGAACACCGGAGACGAAGCAAGCAACTCCATCGCCATCCCCGCCCACTGCGACCCCTGACCGGGAAAGACGAAAACCACCCGGCCGGAGCCCGGACGCACCACACCGGACACCAGTCCCGGCGCCGGGACGCCCTCCGACAGCGAACCGAGCGCGCTGAGCGCCGACTTGGTGTCGGTGGCGACGGTGACGGCGCGGTGCTCGTGCTCGGCGCGGGTGAGGGCGAGCGCCCGGCCGATGGAGGCGAAGTCCGGGGCGTCAGAGTCGCCCGCGTATCCGCTCAGTCGGCGGGCCTGAGCTCGCAGGGCGGCGGCGGACCGGCCCGACACGGGCCACGGGACGGCGTTCAGCGGGCCCAACGGGCCTTCGTCCAGCGCGGATTCGGCCTCGTCCGGCTCGGCGAAGTCGGTGGCGGCTTCCAGGACGACATGCGCGTTGGTGCCGCTGATGCCGAAGGCGGAGACGCCCGCGCGGCGCGGCCGGTCCTCGGCGGTCGGCCACTGCCTGGCCTCGGTCAGCAGCTTGACGGTGCCGCTGGACCAGTCGACCTGGGGGGTCGGCGCGTCCACGTGCAGGGTGCGCGGCAGCAGTCCGTACCGCATGGCCTGGACCATCTTGATCACGCCCGCGACACCCGCGGCGGCCTGCGCGTGCCCGATGTTCGACTTGACCGAACCGAGCCACAGCGGCCGGTCGGCGGGGCGGTCCTTGCCGTAGGTGGCGAGCAGTGCCTGCGCCTCGATCGGGTCGCCGAGCGTCGTACCGGTGCCGTGCGCCTCGACCGCGTCCACCTCGTCGCCGGTCAGCCGGGCGTCGGCGAGCGCGGCCTCGATCACCCGGCGCTGCGAGGGGCCGTTGGGGGCGGTCAGGCCGTTGCTCGCGCCGTCCTGGTTGACCGCGGTGCCGCGGACCACGGCCAGCACGCGGTGGCCGTTGCGCCGGGCGTCCGACAGCCGCTCCAGCAGCACCAGGCCCGCGCCCTCGGAGAAGCTGGTGCCGTCCGCGGCGGCGGCGAACGCCTTGCACCGGGCGTTGGGCGCGAGCATCTGCTGGCGGCTGAACTCGATGAACTCCATCGGGCTCGGCATCACCATCGCGCCCCCGGCCAGGGCGAGTTCGGACTCGCCGTCGCGCAGCGACCGCACGGCCAGGTGCAGGGCGACCAGCGACGACGAGCACGCGGTGTCCACCGTCAGCGCCGGGCCCTCCAGGCCGAAGGCGTAGGACACACGGCCGGAGACCACGCTGTTGGCCGACCCGGTCATCGTGTAGCCCTCAAGGCCCTCGGGTATCCGCGCGACATCGGCGCCGTACCCGGTGTAGGACGCGCCGACGAACACGCCGGTACGGCTGCCGCGCAGGTCGGCGGGCGCGATACCGGCCCGCTCGAACGCCTCGTACGCGGACTCCAGGACCAGCCGCTGCTGCGGGTCCATGGCCAGCGCCTCGCGCGGCGAGATGCCGAACAGTTCGGCGTCGAAGTCGGCCGCGCCGTCCACGAAGCCGCCCTCGCAGGCGAGTTCGACGCCCTCGGGGTCGAACAGCCTCAGGTCGTCGGTCTCCCAGCCGCGGTCACCGGGGAAGCCGGTCATCGCGTCCCCCTCCCCCGCGACGAGGTCCCACAGGTCCTCGGGGGAGGTGACACCGCCGGGATAGCGGCAGGCCATGCCGATGACCGCGACGGGTTCGTGGCTCTGCGCCTCGACCGTCCGGAGCCGCCGCTGCGTGCGCCTCAGGTCGGTCATGACCTTGTTGAGGTAGTCGCGGAGCTTCTTCTCGTCGGTGGACGGGGCCTGGTTCGTCATCGCGTGCACTCCGGGGATCGTGGGGACCTGCGGGCGGGGTTTCCAGAGAACGAGCGGGTCATCACGTGCCCAGCTCACGGTCGATCAGGGCGAAGATCTCCTCGTTGCTCGCGGCGCCCAGCGCGTCCTCGTCCGTCGCGCTCCCGCCGGGGCCTTCGGGTGCCTCGTCGTCCGCGGCCTCGTCGTCGCCGACCTTCCACAGCAGGCGCTCAAGGCGCTTGACGAATTTCGCGCGGGCCGGTCCCTCGGGCAGTCCGGCCGCCAACGCGCTTTCCAGTCGGTCGAGTTCGGCCAGGCCCGGCGTCCCGGCGGTGTCCTCGCCGCCGAGGCCCAGTTCCTCGCGCAGGTGGCGGGCGAGGACCGCGACCGTCGGATAGTCGAAGACGAGCGTCGACGGCAGGGCCAGGCCGGTCGCCGTACCGATCCGGTTGCGCAGTTCGACCGCCATGAGGGAGTCGAAGCCCAGCTCGCGGAACGGCCGGTCCTGGTCGACGGATTCCCCCGTGGCGCCGTCGAGGGTCACGTGGCTGGTGACCGCGGCGGCGTGCCCGCGCACCAACTCGACCAGCTCGCGCTCCTGTTCCGCCGCCGGGCGGCCCGCCAGCCGGGACCGCAGTTCTCCCGCCGTGGCCGCACCGGTCCCCGCGGCTTCCGTGTCGCCCGCCGCACCGGACCGCAGTGCGGCGACCGCCTCGGGGATCTCCGCGAACAGCGCGGTCGGGCGCTTGGCGTGGAAGACGGGCGCGAACCGCTCCCAGCGCAGGTCGATGACCACCGGGGCGGTCTCGTCGCGGTCGAGCGCCTGTTGGAGGGCGGTCACGGCCAGCGCGGGCGCCATCTCGTGGATGCCCTCCAGGCGGCCCCGGGCACCGACGTCCCCCGCGGCCATACCGGTACCGGCCCACGTACCCCATGCCACGGAGGTGGCGGGAAGTCCCTCGGCGCGGCGGCGCTCGGCCAGCGCGTCCAGGAACGCGTTGCCTGGCGCGTAGTTGCCGAGTCCCGGCATGCCGAAGGTCGCTCCGAAGGACGAACAGAGCACGAACGCCGACACGTTCATGTCCCGCGTCAGCTCGTGCAGATGCACCGCCGCACCGGCCTTGACGCGCAGCACCCGTTCCATCTGATCACGGGTCAGATGTGCCACCACGCTGTCGTCCAGAACGGCCGCGGCGTGGAACACGGCCGACAGCGGTTCCTCCGCCGGGATCGCGGCGAGTACGGCGGCGAGCGCGTCGCGGTCCGCGACATCGCAGGCGGCGAAGGTGACCCGTGCGCCGGCCTGCACCAGCTCCTTCTCCAGGGCGGCGGCGCCCGGCGCGTCCGCCCCGCGACGGCTGACCAGCACCAGGTGCGGCGCTCCCCCGGCGGCCAGCCAGCGGGCGATGTGCGCGCCGATCCCGCCGGTACCGCCCGTGACCAGCACGGTGCCCTCGGGCAGCCATGTGCGGACGGCGGCCGAGTCGGCGGCCGGGGCCCGCAGCAGGCGACGGCCCAGCAGCCCGCCGAGGTCCGGGCGCAGCGCCACATGGTCCTCGTCGGCGATCCCGGCGAGGGCGGCGGCGAGGGCACGGCCGGACCGGGCCGTCGCCTCCTCGGACAGCTCCGCGAGTGGCGTGGCCGGAAGATCCAGCAGCCCGCCCCACAGCAATGGGTGCTCCAGCGCCACCACCCGGCCGAGGCCCCAGATCTGCGCCTGCGCCGCCGAGACCGTCCTGTCCCCCGCCGCCACCGACACCGCCCCACGGGTGGCGCACCACAGCGTCGGCTGCGTCCCGGACTCCTCGGCCACCGCCACCAGGGCCTGGACCAGGGAAACGGTGGCGGCCAGGCCCTCCGTGACCGCCGGCCGCTCGGGATCGGGCGTCTCGTCCAGCGCGAGCAGGGACAGGACGCCGGTGAGGGGGGTGGTCCGCTCGGTCGTGTCGCCGTCGGTGCGGGACCGCAGCTCTGCGGCGAGGGCGTCGGCGCTTCCCGCTGTAGTGGTCGCGTCGAGGTGCAGCCGTTCGACCTGGGCGCCGTGGCCGGTCAGGGCCGCGTCCGCGAGGTCGGCCCATTCGGCGGGACACCGGTCGGCCGGGGGCAGCACCAGCAGCCAGCGGCCGGTGAGCCGTACCTGCGCCGGGGACACGACCGGCCGCCAGCCGATCCGGTACCGCCAGCCGTCGACCGCCGACGCCTCACGGCGGCGCCTGCGCCACGTGGACAGCGCGGGCAGCGCCTCGCGCAGCGGCAGATCGGTGACGACGCCCAGCTCACCGGCCACCGTGTCGGCGTCTCCGCCGTCCACGGCCGCCCAGAACGCCTCTTCCACGGCATCGGGCACCCCGGCGTTCGCCGCGCCGCCCGCCGCTGCCCGCTCAGGATCGTCGTCCTCCAGCCAGTAGCGCTGCCGCTGGAAGGCGTAGGTGGGGAGGTCCACGCGGTGGGCGGGAGTTCCGGCGAAGACGGACCGCCAGTCGACGGGGAGACCCCGTACCCAACCCTCCGCCAGCGAGGCCAGGAAGCGCTCCTGACCGCCCTCGTCACGGCGGAGGGTGCCCAGGGCGACGGCGTCGGAGCCTGCGTCCTCGAACGTCTCCGCCAAGCCGACAGCCAGGACCGGGTGCGGGCTGGACTCGATGAAGTAGCCGAAGCCGTCGGCGAGGAGGGCCCGGACGGTCTCGTCGAAACGGACCTCCTGACGGAGGTTGGTCACCCAGTAGTCGGCGTCCAGCGCGGTGGTGTCGAGCTTTCCGCCGGTGACCGTGGAGTAGAACGGAACCTGCGACGCCTGGGGCTCGATGCCGTCCAGTGCCTCAACTACCTCGTCACGTATGGCATCGACCTGTGCCGAATGCGAGGCGTAGTCCACATCGATACGACGCGCCCGTACGCCCCCGGCCTCGCATGCGGCGAGAAGGTCGTCCAACGCCTGCGGCTCGCCCGAAACAACTGTGGACGAGGGCCCGTTCACCGACGCGACAGAAATACGACCGTCCCACCGCGCGATCCGCTCCCGTACGTCCTGCGCGGGCAGCGCGACGGACACCATCCCACCGTTGCCGGACAAGGTCCCGCGAATGGCCTTCGCCCGCAACGCCACGACCTTCGCCGCGTCCTCCACGGAAAGCGCGCCCGCCACGCACGCGGCGGCAATCTCACCCTGACTGTGACCGATCACCGCACCCGGCTCGACACCGGCAGCACGCCACACCTCGGCCAGCGACACCATCACCGCCCACAACGCCCCCTGAACCACGACCACATCGTCCAGAGCCCCGCTACGAATCGCCTCCACCACCGACGACCCCACGTAAGGACGCAGCGCCGCGTCACACTCCGCCAACCGCGCCCCGAACACCGGAGACGACCCCAGAAGCTCAGTCGCCATCCCCGCCCACTGCGACCCCTGACCAGGGAACACGAACACCACCCGACCCGCGTCGGAGCGAACCGCTCCGCTCACCAGGCCGGGGGCGGGCGTGTCCGCCGCGAGCGCGCCGAGTACGTCCAGGGCCTGTGTGCTGCTCGCGGCCAGGACCACCGCGCGGTGCTCCATCGCGGAGCGGGTGGTGGCCAGCGAGAGGCCGATGTCCGCGGCTGCGGCGGTAGCGGCCAGGTCGGCGGCCAACCGGTCCGCCTGCCCGCGCAGCCCTGCGGTCGACCGTGCGGACACCGGCCACGGAACGACGTTGAGCGATCCCAACGGGCCCTCGGCCGGGCCGGGTTCGGCGATGTCCTCGCTTGCGGCCTGCGGCTCCTCAAGGATCACGTGCGCGTTCGTCCCGCTGATCCCGAAGGCCGACACTCCCGCCCGCCGCGTACGCCCCTCGCCCCGGACCCACTCGCGCGCCTCCGCCAGCAGCTCCACCCCGCCGCCGGACCACTCCACGTGCGGCGTCGGCTCGTCGACATGCAGGGTCCTCGGCAGGACTCCGTGCCGCATGGCCTGCACCATCTTGATCACACCCGCCACGCCCGCCGCGGGTCCTGAGTGCCCGATGTTGGACTTCACCGAGCCCAGCCACAAAGGCCGTTCGCCGGTCCGCTCCCGCCCGTACGTCGCGAGCAGCGCTTGCGCCTCGATGGGGTCGCCGAGCGTCGTGCCGGTGCCGTGCGCCTCGACCACGTCCACGTCCGCGGCGCTGAGGCGGGCGTCGGCGAGCGCGTCGCGTATCACCCGTTCCTGAGCGAGGTTGTTGGGGGCGGACAGTCCGTTGCTGGCGCCGTCCTGGTTGAGCGCGGTGCCACGGACGACGGCCAGTACACGGTGGCCTTTGCGGCGCGCGTCCGACAGCCGCTCGACGAGCAACGCGCCCGCGCCCTCTGCCCAGTTGGTGCCGTCAGCGGCGGCGGCGAACGCCTTGATCCGGCCGTCGGGCGCCAGGCCGCGCTGGCGGCTGAACTCCACGAAGGCGTCCGGAGTCGGCATGACCGCGATGCCGCCCGCGAGCGCCATCGTGCAGTCGCCGGAACGCAGCGCCTGCACGGCCAGGTGCAGGGCCACCAGCGACGACGAGCACGCCGTCTCGACGCTGAGCGCGGGCCCTTGGAGACCGAACGTGTACGCGATCCGCCCGGCGGCGACGCTCGACATGGTGCCGGTGATGACGTAGCCCTCGACCGGCTCGGGCGTGCGCCGCAGCCGCGACACGTATCCGTTGGCGACGATTCCGGTGTAGACGCCGACCCGTTCCTCGCGCACGGCGCGCGGGTCGATGCCCGCACGCTCGAACGCCTCCCAGGAGATCTCCAGCATGAGCCGCTGCTGCGGGTCCATGCCGAGCGCCTCGCGCGGGGTGATGCCGAAGAACGCGGGGTCGAAGTCGGCCGCGCCGTCGAGGAATCCGCCCTCGGTGACGTAACTGGTGCCACGGCTCTCCGGGTCGGGGTCGAAGAGTCCGGCCAGGTCCCAGCCGCGGTCGTCGGGGAACGGCCCGATGGCGTCACGCTCGCCGTCCACCAACCGCCACAGATCCTCGGGCGATCGCACACCGCCCGGGTAGCGGCAGGCCATGCCGACGATCGCGACCGGCTCCTGGGCGGCGGCCTCGGCCTCCCGAAGCCGCTGCTTCGTGACGCCCAAGTCGGCCATCACCCGCTTCAGGTACTCCCGAAGCCTCTCCTCCGTATTACCGGTGGCCATTCCCCTCGCTCCTTCGACGATCTGCGACGTTTGTCCGACAGCGGTGACCGGAGCGGCTCAGCCTGTGCCCAACTGTTTGTCGATCAGCGCGAACATCTCGTCGTCCGACGCGGTGTCCAGCGCGATTCCGCCGGTGTCGGCGCCCGCCTCCGCACCGGTCGCCGCGTCTCCGCGCCACGCCCAGAGCAGCGACTCCAGACGCCGGGTGATCCGCTCACGCGTCTCGCCGTCCGGCGAGATTCCGCCGAGCCGCGTGGCGATCCCGTCCAACTCGTTCAAGACCTCGGCGTGTTCACCGTCGACCGGCGCACTTTCCATCTCGTCCAGCAGGAAGCGGACCAGGCTGATCGGCGTCGGGTAGGAGAAGACGACAGTCGCCGGGAGCTTCAATCCGGTCGCCGCGCTCAGCCGCTTGCGCAGTTCGACTGCGGTCAGCGAGTCGAAGCCCAGTTCCTTGAAGGCCCGTTCGGCCGCGACGTCGTCCGGAGTGGCGTGCCGCAGCACCGTCGCCACCTCCACGCGCAGCAGGTCGAGCAGTACGCGCTCCCGCTCCTCGCGGTCGAGTCCCGCAAGCCGCAGGGTCAGCGCGTCCGGGTCGACGTCGGGACCGTCGTCCAGCACCTCGGTCCGCGCCGTCGTGCGGACGGCGGGGCCGGAGCGGTCGATGTCCAGCCAGTAGCGGCGCGGTTGGAAGGCGTACGTAGGCAGGTCCACGAGGTGGGCGGGGGTTCCGGCGAAGACGGACCGCCAGTCGACGGGCAGGCCGCGTACCCAGCCTTCGGCGAGGGAGGTGAGGAAGCGTTCCTGGCCGCCTTCGTCGCGGCGGAGGGTGCCCAGGGCTACGGCGTCGGAGCCCGCGTCCTCGAACGTCTCGGCCAGACCGACAGCCAGGACCGGGTGCGGGCTGGACTCCACGAAGTACGTGAAACCGTCCGCCAGTAGGGCCCGGACGGTCTCGTCGAAACGGACTTCCTGGCGGAGGTTGGTCACCCAGTAATCGGCGTCCAGCGTGCTCGTATCGATACGGCCGCCGGTCACCGTCGAGTAGAACGGGATCTGCGACACCTGGGGCTCGATGCCGGACAGGGCCTGGACGACCTCGTCGCGTATGGCGTCCACCTGCGCGGAGTGCGACGCGTAGTCCACATCGATACGGCGCGCCCGTACACCCTCGGCCTCACACACCGTCAGCAGCTCAGCCAGCGCCAGGGGTTCACCCGAAACGACCGTGGACGAGGGCCCGTTCACGGACGCGACGGAAATACGACCGTCCCACCGCGCGATCAGCTCCCGTACGTCCTGCGCGGGAAGCGCGACCGACACCATCCCACCGTTGCCCGACAACGACCCGCGAATCGCCTTCGCCCGCAGCGCCACCACGCGCGCCGCATCCTCCACGGAAAGCGCACCCGCCACACACGCGGCGGCAATCTCACCCTGACTGTGACCGATCACCGCACCCGGCTCGACACCGGCAGCACGCCACACCGCCGCCAGCGACACCATCACGGCCCACAACGCCCCCTGGACCACCACCACATCGTCCAGAGCCCCGCTACGAATCGCCTCCACCACCGACGAGCCGACGTAAGGCAACAGGGCCGCATCACACTCCGCCAACCGCGCCCCGAAAACCGGCGAGGAGTCCAACAACCCCAACGCCATCCCCGCCCACTGCGACCCCTGACCAGGAAAGACGAAGACCACGTGGTCGGCCGGTCGGCCGTCGGTGTCGTCCACCGTGGCCAGGCCCGTGACGGTGGCACCTGTGGGGGTGCCTGAGGCGAGGGCGCCGAGGGCCGAGGGGTGGTCCGGGTCCAGCACGACCGCGCGGTGCTCCCACGCGGCGCGGGTCGTCGCCAAGGCGAGGCCGATCTCCGGCGCGGCCGGGCCGTGGCCGGCCAACGTGTACTCCAGCAGCCGCTCGGCCTGGTCGCGCAGTGCGGCGGCGGACCGCGCGGACACGGGCCACGGAACAGTGGACCCCAGCGGCCCGAGCGGCCCGTTCGCGGGTCCCGACCGGGCCTCCGGCGTACCGGCCCGGTCGCCCGAGTCTCGCGGATCGCGCGCGTCCGCCGAGCCGGCCGCACCGCCGACGCCGCCCGCGTCGTCCGTAGGCTCACCGGCCTCCTCCAGGATCAGGTGCGCGTTCGTCCCGCTGATGCCGAAGGCCGACACACCTGCTCGCCGCGCACGTCCGTCACTCCTGACCCACTCCCGCTCCTCGGTCAGCAGTTGCACCCCGCCGCCGGACCAGTCCACGTGCGGTGTCGGCTCGTCGACATGCAGGGTCCTCGGCAGGACTCCGTGCCGCATGGCCTGCACCATCTTGATCACACCTGCCACGCCCGCCGCGGCCGAGGTGTGGCCGATGTTGGACTTCACCGAGCCGAGCCACAGCGGCCGTTGGCCGTCGCGTCCCGCGCCGTAGGTGTTGAGCAGGGCGGTCGCCTCGATCGGGTCGCCCAGGGAGGTGCCGGTGCCGTGCGCCTCGACCACGTCCACGTCGGTGGCGGAGATCCTGGCGCTGCGCAGCGCGGCGCGGATGACGCGTTCCTGGGAGGGGCCGTTGGGGGCGGTGAGGCCGTTGCTCGCACCGTCCTGGTTGACCGCGGAGCCGCGGATCAGGGCCAGGACGCGGTGGCCGTTGCGCCGGGCGTCCGACAGCCGTTCCAGCAGGAGCAGGCCCAGGCCCTCGGCGGGGCCGAAGCCGTCGGCGGAGGCCGCGAAGGCGCGGCAGCGGCCGTCAGGGGACAGGGCGCGCTGGCGGCTGAACTCGGGGTAGCCGATGGCGGTGGACATGACGGTCACTCCGCCGGCGACGGCCAGGGAGCATTCGCGGCTGCGCAGTGCCCCGGCGGCCAGGTGCATGGCGACCAGCGACGACGAGCAGGCCGTGTCGACGCTGATCGCCGGGCCTTCGAGCCCGAAGGTGTAGGCGACGCGGCCGGACATCACGCTGGCGAAGTTGCCCGTCGCGTAGTAGCCCTCGACCTCCTCGGGGATGGCGGGGAGTTCCCAGCCGTAGTCGGCGGAGCTGAAGCCGATGAACGTGCCGGTGGGGCTGCCCTTGACGGACAGCGGGTCGATGCCTGCCCGTTCGAAGAGTTCCCATGTGCAGGGCAGGAGGAGCCGTTGCTGCGGGTCCATGCCGAGGGCTTCGCGGGGGGAGATGCCGAAGAACGACGCGTCGAATTCGGTTGCTCCGGTGAGGAATCCGCCGCCCCGCACGTAGTTGCTGCCGGGCCGCGCGGCGTCCTCGTCGTAGCGGTCGTCGATGTCCCAGCCCCGGTCCTTGGGGAACGGGGTGATGGCGTCGCCGCCCTCGGCGACCAACTGCCAGAGGTCGTCGGGGGTTTCGACGCCGCCCGGGTAGCGGCAGGCCATGCCGACGACCGCGATCGGCTCGTTCCTGGCGGCGGTGGCGTCGCGGAGCCGCTGCTGGGACTCGCGCAGGTCGCCGGTCACCCGCTTCAGGTACGCGAGCAGTTTCGCCTCGTTCTCCGCCATTGCCATCCTTTTCGACTCCAGGCTCTCCGGTTCAGGAATGTCCCGTCCGCGTGCGGCGGATCAGGGGTTGCCGAGTTCGCGGTCCAGCAGGTCGAACATCTCCTCCGCGGTGGCCGACTCGATCTCGCCCCGGCCGTCGCGTCGTTGCCGTACCTGCCACAGCAGTTCCTCCAGGCGGCCGACGACTTCGGCGGTCTCCTCACCGTCCGCGGGCAGAGCGGCGACCGCGCCCGCGAGGGCGTCCAGCTCGTCCAGGACGGATCCGGTGCCGGTCCCGCCGGTGCTCACGGGACCGGTCGCCGCGGACGCGGCACCGGTGGTGAAGCGGGTCCGCAGGTGCTGGGCGAGCGCGGTGGGCGTGGGGTGGTCGAACACCAGGCTCGCGGGCAGCTTCAGGCCGGTCGCGGTGGACAGGCGGTTGCGCAGTTCGACGGCGGTCAGCGAGTCGAAACCGAGATCCTTGAACGTGCGGCCCGCCCGTACCGAGGAGTTGTCGGCGTGCTGAAGGACGCTGGCTGCTTGGTCACGTACCAGGTCGAGGACGTTCTTGAGCTGGTCGGGCTCGGAGAGCGTCGCCAACCGGGCGGCGAATTCGGCGCCCGCGGTGGTCGGGGCGGCGGAGTCGGCCTGATCGGTCTCGGTGCGCAACGCCGCTTGTACCTCGGGGAGTTCGGCGAGCAGCGGGCTGGGGCGCAGCGCGGTGAAGCCGAGGACGAACCGTTCCCAGTCGACATCGGCGACGGCAACGAACGTCTCGTCGTGCGCGACGGCCTGGAGCAGTGCGGTGGCGGCTCGTTCGGGGTCCATGGCCAGTACGCCGCGGCTCTCCATGTAGGCGGCGGCGCCCTCGGCCTCCATCATGCCGCCGCCGTCCCAGGCGCCCCAGGCCAGTGAGGTCGCGGTACGGCCGAGCGAGCGGCGCCGCTCGGCGAGCGCGTCGAGGTGCGCGTTGGCGGCGGCGTAGACGGCCTGCCCTCCGCTGCCCCAGACCCCGGCGTTGGAGGAGAAGAGCACGAAGGCGTCGAGCGGTGTGCCGCCGAGGAGGTCGTCCAGGTGGCGGGCTCCGGCGATCTTGCCCGAGGCGATGCGGGTGATGTCCTCGTCGGTGGTGTCGATGGCGGCCAGGTAGGTCTGCGGGGCGCCGGCCGCGTGGAAGACCGCGCTCAGCGGCCGGTCGGCGGGGACGCCCGCGAGGAGCGCGGCCACCTCGGACCGGTCGGCGACGTCGCACGCGGCGAACGTGACGCCGGCGCCCGCCGCCTCCAACTCCGCGCGCAGTTCGGCCGCGCCGGGCGCGTCGGGGCCGCGGCGGCCCGCGAGCAGCAGGTGCGGGGCGCCTTCGGCGGCGAGTCTGCGGGCGACGCGCGCGCCGATCCCGCCCGTTCCCCCGGTGATCAGAACGGTGCCGTCGGGCCGCCACGCGGCGGCTCGTGCGGAGTGCGCGGCCCCGAGAGGCGTACGGATGAGCCGCCGCCCGTGGACTCCGGAGGCCCGTACCGCGACCTGGTCCTCGACGGCGGACGCGGAGCCGCCGGACGCTGGGTCCACGGCCAGGGCGTCGGCGGCTGCCGGGTCGGCGGTCCCGTCAGGGCCGGGCAGTCCGCCGAGGACGGCGGCGAGCCGGACGGCGGCGGCCGGGTCGGGCACGGGCGGCAGGTCGACCAGGCCGCCCCACTGGCGGGGCTGCTCCAGCGCGATGGCCCGGCCCAGGCCCCAGACCTCGGCCTGGCCGGAGCGGGGCCCCGCGTCGCCCGGTGCCGTCCTGACGCCCTCCGCGGTGGCCGCCCACAGCCGCCCGGTCAGTTCGGCGTCGGCGGCGGCCTGGGCGAGGGCGAGGGTGACGCGGGCGGCCGGGGAGAGACCGGCGGCAGCCGGTGCCGGGGCTTCGCGCCAGGCAGGGGCGTGGCCGGGCGTGCCGGAGCCGACGGGGGCGTGGCCGGGCGCGCTGGTGTCGGAGACCGCAGGGCCGGTGCCGTCGACTGCGGACGCTCCGGGCACCTCGTGCGCGGCAGCCTCCTCGACACCGCCATTGGCGGCGCCAACCGTCTCGGAACCGCCCGCCTTCGGCACACCCGTCTCGGACCCGTCCGCCCCCTGACCGCCGGTCTCGGAGTCCCCGAGGGCGAGCAGGGACAGCACGCCGTCGGCCTCGACCGTCCGGAGGAGTTCGGCGAGGGCCGCCCGGTCGGTCCGGTCGGCGGGGATCTCGATGTGGGTGACCGTGGTGCCCGCGGCGGCGAGCGCGTCGCCCGCCGCGGCGGCCCACGGCTCGTCCGGGAAGCTGAGAATCGTCCACCGCCCGCGCGGCGCACGGGCGTTCGCGGTGTCCAGGGCGCGCCAGGCGATGCCGTAACGCCACCGGTCCAGGGCTGTACGGTCCAGGCTACGGCGGCGCCAGGACGACAGCGCGGGCAGGACCGTCGCCAAGTCGTCCTCTCCGGAGTCGAGTTCGAGTTCCCCGGCCAGGTGCTCCAGGTCGCCGCGTTCGACGGCGGCCCAGAATCCGGCGTCGGCGAGGTCGCCCGTGCCGCTGGTGGTGGGCGCGGTTCGGTCCCGCAGGTCGTCCAGCCAGAAGCGGCGGCGCTGGAAGGCGTACGTCGGCAGGGCCAGCGGCGTACCGCCCGAACCGGGCGCCAGGGGCCGCCAGTCGACGCCGGGCAGGCCGCGGACGAAGCCCTCGGCCACGGAGGTGGTGAAGCGCGCCATGCCGCCTTCGTCACGGCGCAGCGTGCCGACCGCGACGCCGTCGCGCTCGGCGTCCTCGAAGGTCGCGGCCATGGCGGTGGTGAGCACCGGGTGCGCGCTGGCCTCGACGAAGAACCGGAAGCCGTCGCTCTCCATGGCCAGCACCGCGGCCTGGAAGTCCACCGGGCGGCGGGCGTTGAGGTACCAGTACGCGTTGTCGAGGGTCGTCGTGTCGACGAGGCCGCCGGTGACGGTCGAGTAGAACGGGACGGTGGCGCGGCGCGGTGTGATGTGCGCGAACAGTTCCATGATCCGCTCGCGCAGCGGCTCGACCTGGGCGCAGTGGGAGGCCACGGTCGACCCGACGACGCGGGCTCGGACGCCGTCGGCCTCGCAGGCCGCGACGAATTCCGTCAGCGCCTCGGTGTCTCCGGCCACGGTGACGGCGGTCGGGCCGTTGCGTCCGGCGATGTCAAGTCGCCGGCTCCACGCGGCTGTTCGCGCCTCGACCTCGGCGACGGGCAGCGCCACCGAGGCGACCGCGCCGTTGCCGACGAGTTCGGCGGCGAACAGGGCGCTGCGCAGCGCGATGATCTCGGCGGCGTCCTCCATCGTGAGCGCGCCCGCCACCAGCGCGGCGGCTATCTCGCCTTGGCTGCTGCCGACGACGGCGGCGGGTTCGACACCGACCGACCGCCACAGTTCGACCAGGGAGACGTTGACGGCGAACAGCACGGGTTGCAGAACCTCGATGAGGTCCGGCGAGGGCGCGCCGGGCATTCCGCGCACGACGTCGGTGACCGACCAGTCCAGGTGGACGCGGAGCGCCGCGTCGCACTGGGCGAACCGCTCGGCGAACACCGCTGAGGTGTCGAGGAGTTCGGCCCCCATGCCCTTCCACTGCGAGCCCTGTCCGGGGAAGACGAAGGCCACCCTGCCGCGTACGTCGGCGGCGCCGGTGACCGCCCCTGCGGTCGGCGTACCGTCGGCGAGCCCGCCGAGCGCGGCGGCGGCCTGCGCGCGGTCACCCGCCAGGACGACGGCCCGCTGTTCCAGGACAGTCCTGGTGGTCGCCAGCGCGTGTCCGATCTCGGCGTCCGTGGTGTCGGGCCGGTCGGCCACGAAGGCCGCGAGGCGTCCGGCCTGCGCGCGCAGCGCCGCCGCGGACTTGGCGGAGAGCACCCAGGGGACGACGGTGCCGGGCGGGTCGCCCACGACGGCGGCCGGGGCCGGGGCGGCGGGTACGGCGGGCGCGTCGGACGTTCCGGGTTCGTCCCTCTCGCCGAACTCGGAGCCAGGAGCGGCCAGTTCGACCGCCTCGACCAACTCAGCGGGCGGCTCTTCCAGGATCACGTGCGCGTTCGTTCCGCTGATGCCGAACGAGGAGACCGCGGCGCGGCGCGGGCGGCCCCGGTCGGGCCACGGCGTCGCCGCGTTGAGCAGCCGGAGCCTGCCGGAGGACCAGTCCACCTCGGGCGAGGGCTCCTCGGCGTGCAGAGTGCTGGGCAGCGTGCCGTGGCCCATCGCCATGACCATCTTGATCAGGCCCGCGACACCGGCCGCGGCCTGTGTGTGGCCGATGTTGGACTTGATGGAGCCCAGCCACAGCGGCTGGTCCCGCGCGTGGTCCCTGCCGTAGGTGGCGAGCAGCGCCTGCGCCTCGATCGGGTCCCCGAGGTTGGTGCCGGTGCCGTGCGCCTCGACCGCGTCGACCTCGTCGCCGGTCAGACCGGCGTTGGCGAGGGCCGCGCGGATGACGCGCTGCTGGGAGGGGCCGTTCGGCGCGGTGAGGCCGTTGCTCGCGCCGTCCTGGTTGACGGCGGAGCCGCGCATGACGGCGAGGACGCGGTGGCCGTTGCGGCGGGCCTCCGACAGCCGCTCGACCACCAGCATGCCGACGCCCTCCGAGAAGCCGGTGCCGTCGGCGTCCGCGGCGAACGCCCTGCACCGCCCGTCGGGCGACAGCACGCGCTGGCGGCTGAACTCCACGAAGCCGAACGGGCTCGGCATCACCGTCACGCCGCCGACCAGGGCCAGCGAGCACTCCCCCGCCCGTAGCGCCTGAGCCGCCAGGTGCAGGGCGACCAGCGACGACGAGCAGGCCGTGTCCACCGTCATCGCCGGTCCTTCGAGGCCGAGGACGTACGAGACGCGGCCGGAGATGACGCTCAGCACGTTCCCGGTGACCGAGTACCCCTCGACGCGCTGCTGAAGGTCGGGGTCCTGGCCGTAGCCGGTGCCGACCGCGCCGATGAACACACCGGTACGGCTGCCGCGCAGCGTGGCCACGTCGATCCCGGCGCGTTCCACGGCCTCCCAGGCCGCCTCGAGTACGAGCCGCTGCTGCGGGTCCATGGCCAGCGCCTCACGCGGCGAGATGCCGAACAGTTCGGCGTCGAAGTCCGTCGCGCCGCGCACGAAACCGCCCTGCTGGGCGTAGCTCTTGCCCGACCTGGCCGGATCCGGGTCGTACAGGTCCGCGAGGTCCCAACCCCGGTCGGTGGGGAACCCGGAGATCGCGTCGGTGCCCGACGCCACCAGGTCCCACAACTGCTCGGGCGAATCGGCACCGCCCGGGAAGCGGCAGGTCATGGCGACGACGGCGACAGGATCGTCGTCGAGCCCGGCCGCCGCCGGAAGGGCTCCGGCCGGGGCACGGTCGTCGGCGGTCGCGGCGCCGAGGCCCAGTTCGTCCTCCAGATGCGCGGCGAGGGCGTCGGGGGTGGGGTGGTCGAAGACCACGGTGGCCGCGAGCCGCTGCCCGATCGCGGCACCGAGGCGGTTGCGCAGCTCGACACCGGTCAGCGAGTCGAAGCCCAGCTCCTTGAACGCCCGCTCGGGGTCGACGGCGGCCGGCGATCCGTGGCCGAGCACCGCCGCGACGTGCGTGCGTACGACGTCGCGCAGGGCCTCGGTCCGTTCGGCAGGCGACAGCGCGGAGAGCCGCCGGACCAGGGCCGAGGAGTCGGCACGGGCCGAACTGGTCGCCACGGCACGGGACTTACGGACGGACGCGGTGGTCAGTTCACGGGTGAGGGCGTGGAAGGCTTCCCCGGTGCTCTGGGCGTCGCCGGGCGTCAGACGCGCGGTGACGGCGAGCGGCGTGTCCCAGTTCACGGCCGCGTCGAACAGCCCGATCCCCTGCTCGACGCTCATCGGCACCACGCCGCTACGGGCCAGGCGCGCCCGGTCCACTTCGCCGAGGGAGCCCGTCAGCTCGGAGTCGGTGGCCCAGTGTCCCCACGCCATCGACACAGCCGCAGCGCCACTCGTACGGCGCACACCGGCCAGAGCGTCCAGGAACGTGTTCGCCGCCGCGTAATTGCCCTGCCCCGCCGTGCCCACCACGCCCGCCAGCGACGAGAACAGCACGAACAACGACAGGTCCAGGTCCCGGGTCAGCTCATGCAGATGCCACGCCGCATCCACCTTCGCGCCCAGCACACTCCGGATACGTTCCGCGTCCAGGTCCGGCACCAGACCGTCGTCCAGCGCGCCCGCGCAGTGCACCACACCGCCCAACGGCCGTTCCCCGCCGAAGCGCGCGAGCAGCCCGGCCACCTCGTCCCGGACCGCGACATCACACGCCACGACCTCGACCCGCGCACCGGCCGCCACCAACTCCGCCACCAGCGCATCCGCACCAGGCGCGTTCGCACCACGCCGACCCGCCAGTACGACATCGCGCACACCGTACGAGGCCACCAGATGCCGGGCCACCAGCCCGCCCAGCAGACCCGTACCACCCGTGATCACCACCGCACTCGCGGCATCCACCCGGCGGGGAAGGCTCAGCACGACCTTGCCGACATGCCGCGCCTGCGACATGAACCGCAACGCCTCGTCCGCCCGCCGTACGTCCCACACCCGCACCGGCAACGGCTCCAGCACACCGTCCGCGAACAACCCCGCCAACTCGCGGAGGATTTCGCCGAGTCGGTCCGGAGAGATGTCGGTGAGGGCGTACGGGTGGTACGTGACGCCGGGGTGCTCGGCGGCGACGGCCTGCGGGTCGCGGATGTCGGTCTTGCCCATCTCCAGGAACCGGCCGCCACGCGGCAGCAACCGCAACGACGCGTCCACGAACTCCCGCGCCAGCGAGTTGAGAACGACGTCCATGCCGTGGCCATCGGTGGCCCGCCGGAACGCGTCCTCGAAGTCGAGGGTGCGGGACGAGGCGATGTGGTCCTCGGCGAGACCCGCCAGCCGGAGCGTGTCCCACTTGCCCTCGCTGGCCGTCCCGAAGACCTCGGCACCCCAGTGCCGGGCCAACTGCGTGGCCGCCATCCCCACACCACCGGCAGCGGCGTGAATCAACACCCTCTGTCCGGACCGGAGTTCGCCGAGATCGGCCAGGCCGAACCAGGCGGTCATGAAGACTACGGGGACGGCGGCGGCCTGCTCGAAGCTCCAGCCCTCCGGCACCCGCACGACCAAGCGCTCGTCCACCACCGCCAACGGCCCGAACGACTCCGGCAGCAGACCCATCACCCGGTCACCCACCACGACACCCGCGACGCCAGGACCGACCTCGACCACGACACCCGCGCCCTCGGTTCCGAGGTACGCGTCCGGGTCGGGGTACATCCCCAGATTGATCAGCACATCGCGGAAGTTGACTCCCGCGGCACGGACGTCGACCCTCACCTGACCGGCGACGAGCGGTGCCTCGGCGGCCGGGTCCGGCTCGACGGACAGTCCGTCGAGCGTGCCGTCGCCGGAGGCGACCAGCCGCCACGCGCCCTCGGCGGGCGGCACCAACCCCCCGCCACCGGAAGGCGCCCGCACCAGCCTCGGCACCAGCACCTCACCACCGCGCACCGCCACCTGCGGCTCACCCGCCGCCACCGCGACACCGACCGCGTAGGCGAGCGTGTCTCGCACCGCAGCCTGTCCCGACGCGAGGTGGACATCGACATCGACATCGACGTCTGAGTCGATCAGCAGGAAACGCCCGGGATTCTCGGCGAGCGCGCTGCGCACCAGGCCCCACACCGGGGCGTGGACGAGATCGGCGACAGGCTCACCGCTGTGAGTGGACACGGCCCCACGGGTGACGAGAACCAACCGAGAATCTGCGAACCGCTCCTCTACCAACCACTCCTGGACCAGACCCAGCACGCCGGTCACCGCGTCCGCCACCGCACCCGGCACATCGCCGGAGACTGAAGCCGGGGGCAGCACCAGGCCGACCAGCGGCGGAACCGGCTGCGCCGCGTCGATGTCGGAAAGCCGTTCCAGGAACACGCATCCGTCGGGCGCGCCGCCGTCGGCGGACAGCGCGGCCGGCACCCAGTCCACGCGGTACAGGCCGTCGGCCGTGCCTGCCGCACTCGCGGCGGCGACGCGGATCCGGTCGGCGGTCGCCGTGCGCAGCGCGAGCGATGCCACCGATACCACGGGAGCCCCCTCGGCATCGGCCAGGAGCACCGAGGCGGCGTCCTCGCCCGCAGGCCGCAGCCGTACGCGTACGGAGGTCGCGCCGACCGCGCCGAGCGCCACGTCGGTCCAGGCGAACGGCAGCCGCAGGGAGGTGAGTTCGGCGGGCGAGCCGCCGCGCAACAGGACGATCCCGTGCAGGGCCGCGTCGAGCAGGGCCGGGTGGATGCCGAACTTGGCCGCGTCCTGGTGGAGTTCGTCCGGCAGCGCGGCCTCGGCGTAGACGTCGTCGCCGTGCCGCCACGCGGCGCGCAGCCCCTGGAACGCCGGACCGTAGCCGTAACCGGACGCGCCCACCTCGGCGTAGAAGTCCTCGACCGGTACCGGCACGGCGCCGGGCGGCGGCCACGCGGTCAAGTCCTCGGTCACCTCTGCGGTGTCGGACGCGACCGCGAGAGTGCCGACCGCGTGCAGAGCCCAGGGCGCCGACTCCCCCGTCCCTTCGGGCCGTGAGTGGATGCCGAGTTCGCGCCGTCCGTCCGCGTCGGGCGCGCCGACGGAGACCTGCACCTGCACGCCGCCGCTCTCCGGAACGACGAGCGGTGCCTGAAGCGTCAGCTCCTCTACGCACCCGGCCCCGACCTCGTCAGCGGCCCGCAGCGCCCACTCCGCCAGCGCGGCACCGGGGACCAGGACGGTCCCCTCCACCCGGTGATCGCCCAGCCACGCGTGCGACGCCAGCGACAACCGGCCCGTGAGCACCACCTGATCCGAACCGGCCAGCCTCACCACCGCGCCGAGCAGGGGGTGGTCCGCAGCGGCCTGCCCGAGCCCGCTCGGGTCCCCGGCGCGCGCGGCGTCGGCAGTCAGCCAGTAGTGCTCGTGCTGGAAGGCGTACGTCGGCAGGGCGAGTTGCCCAGCACCCGTCGAATCCGGCGTACCGGCGAAGACGGACCGCCAGTCGACGGGCAGGCCGCGTACCCAGCCTTCGGCGAGGGAGGTCAGGAAGCGTTCCTGGCCGCCTTCGTCACGGCGGAGGGTGCCGAGCGCGACGGCGTCGGACCCGGCGTCCTCGAAGGTCTCCGCGAGACCGACTGCGAGAACCGGGTGCGGGCTGGACTCCACGAAGTAGCCGAAGCCGTCGGAGAGCAGAGCCCGGACGGTCTCGTCGAAACGGACTTCCTGGCGGAGGTTGGTCACCCAGTAGTCGGCGTCCAGCGTGCTCGTGTCGATACGGGCGCCGGTCACCGTCGAGTAGAACGGCACCTCGGACGAGGTCGGTGTGATCCCGGACAGGGCCTGGACGACCTCGTCCCGGATCGCGTCCACCTGTGCCGAGTGCGAGGCGTAGTCCACATCGATACGGCGCGCCCGTACGCCCTCGGCCTCACACGCCATCAGCAGCTCAGCGAGCGCTTGAGGTTCACCCGAAACGACCGTGGACGAAGGCCCGTTCACGGACGCGACGGAGATACGGCCGTCCCAGCGCGCGATCCGCTCCCGTACGTCCTGCGCGGGCAGCGCGACGGAGACCATTCCGCCGTTGCCGGACAAGGTCCCGCGAATGGCCTTCGCCCGCAACGCCACGACCCGCGCCGCATCCTCCACCGACAACGCACCCGCCACGCACGCCGCCGCGATCTCACCCTGGCTGTGACCGATCACCGCACCCGGCTCAACGCCCACCGACCGCCACACCGCCGCCAGCGACACCATCACCGCCCACAACGCACCCTGAACCACCACCACGTCATCCAGAGCGCCCTCGCGGATCGCCTCCACCACCGACGACCCGACGTAAGGCAACAGGGCCGCGTCACACTCCGCCAACCGCTCCGCGAACACCGGAGACGAAGCAAGCAACGCCATCGCCATCCCCGCCCACTGCGACCCCTGACCAGGGAAGACAAACGCCACCCGGCCGTCGCCCGATCGCGTTGCGCCGCTGACGAGTCGGGCGGCCGGGGCTCCTTCGGCGAGCGCGCCGAGGACGTCCTGGGCGTGTTCGGCGTCGGCGGCCAGGACCACGCTCCGATGGGGCAACGCCGCTCGGGAGAGGGCCAGTTCGCGGCCGACCGAGGTGAGGGCAGGTGCGTCGTCCGTCCCTGTGAAGGACGCCAGGCGTCCGGCCTGGCCGCGCAGCGCGTCCGCCGACCGCGCGGACACCACCCACGGCACCACCGTCAGCGCCCCCAACGGGCCTGCCTCCGGGCCGACTTCGGGCTCGCGCTCTGGCTCCGAAGAGGTGTCGGCCCCAGCGTCGCCCCCTGGCTCCTCCAGGATCACGTGCGCGTTCGTCCCGCTCGCCCCGAAGGCCGAGATCCCCGCGCGGCGCGGGTGGGTGTCGGCGGTCCACGGCATCGCCTCGGCGAGCAATTCGACCGCGCCGCTCGTCCAGTCGACGTGCGGCGTCGGCTCGTCCGCGTAAAGGCTCTTGGGCAGCACCTCGTGGCGCATCGCCTCGACCATCTTGATGACGCCCGCGACCCCGGCCGCGGCCTGCGTGTGGCCGATGTTCGACTTCACCGAGCCCAGCCACAACGGGCCCTCGCCGCCACGCTCTTGGCCATAGGTGGCCAGCAGCGCCTGCGCCTCGATCGGGTCCCCGAGCGTGGTCCCCGTACCGTGCGCCTCGACCACATCGACATCTGCGGCCGTCAGCCCCGCGCTGTCCAGGGCTGCCCGGATCACCCGCTCCTGGGAAGGCCCGTTGGGCGCGGTCAGCCCGTTCGACGCACCGTCCTGGTTCACCGCTGAGCCCCGCATCACTGCCAGCACCCGGTGACCGTTGCGCCGCGCGTCCGACAGCCGCTCCAGCAGCAAGACGCCGACGCCCTCGCCCCACCCGGCGCCGTCCGCCGCTGCCGAAAACGCCTTGCTCCGGCCGTCGGGCGCCATGCCCCGCTGACGGCTGAACTCCACAAAGAGGGTGGGCGTGGACATCACCGTGACGCCGCCGGCCAGGGCGAGGGAGCACTCCCCCGACCGCAGGGCCTGCGCCGCCAGATGCATCGCGACCAGCGACGACGAGCACGCCGTGTCCACCGTCATCGCCGGACCCTCGAACCCGAAGGTGTACGACACGCGGCCGGACACGGCGGCCGGGGACGAGCCCATCAGGGCGTAGCCCTCGGTGTCGTTGGCCGTGGCATCGGCGCCCACGGCGTAGTCGTGGTGCATGACTCCGGTGAAGACACCCGTCGAACTGCCCTTCAGCGAACCGGGATCAATACCCGCCCGCTCCAACACCTCCCACGACGCCTCCAGCAACAGCCGCTGCTGCGGATCCATCGACAACGCCTCACGCGGAGACACCCCGAAGAACCCCGCATCAAACTCACCCGCCCCATAGAGGAACCCACCCTCACACGCATAACTCCGCCCCGCCACACCAGGATTCGGATCAAACAACCCCTCAACATCCCACCCCCGGTCCACCGGGAACCCCGACACCGCATCCCCACCCGAAGCAACCAGCAACCACAACTCCTCAGGCGAACCCACACCACCCGGATACCGACACGCCATCCCCACAATCACCACCGGATCGGCCGCCTCACGCGCCGACAGGGGACCCGCCGTACCCCTACGGGCGGCGACCTGACCGGTGCGCTCGTCACCGAGCACCAGCGTGCGGAGGAAACCGGCCAACGACCGTGGCGTCGGATAGTCGAAGACAAGCGTCGCCGGAAGCCGCAGGCCCGTCGCTCCCGCGAGCGCGTTGCGCAGTTGCAGGCCGGTCAGCGAGTCGAAGCCGAACTCCTTGAAGCTGCGGGCGGGTTCGACGGCGGACGGGTCGGCGTATCCGAGGACTGTCGCGGCGCGGCCCCGGACCAGGTCGAGCAGATAGCGGAGTTGGTCCTCCTCGGTCAGGCCGGTGAGGGCGCGCAGGAGGCTGCCGGAGTCGCCGCCGACGTCGGTGGCGCGGCGCGGTCGGCCGCGGACCAGACCCCGGTAGAGCGGGAGGATGGGTTCGCCCGCGCGGGCCGCGCTGCGCAGGGCGCGCAGGTCGAGGCGGCTGACGACGTGGACCCCGGAGCCGCCGTCGGCGGACGCGACGGCGTCGAAGAGTGCCAGGCCCTGCTCGGGCGACATCCGCGTGACGCCCATTCGCAGGTAGCGGGCCACGTCGGCGTCGCCGAGGTGGGCCGTCAGCTCGCTGGCCTCTGACCAGTAGCCCCAGATCAGGTCGGTGACCGGCAGTCCCTCGGCGCGGCGGCGCGTGGCGAGGGCGTCCAGGAAGACGTTGGCCGCCGCGTAACCGGCCTGGCCCGGGTTGCCGAGCACACCGGCGATCGAGGAGAACAGCGCGAACAGCGACAGGTCCAAGTGCCGTGTCAGCTCGTGCAGATGCACCGCCGCGTCCACCTTCGGCGCGAGGACTCGCGCCACCTGATCGGGCGTCAGTGCCGATACCACTCCGTCGTCGAGCACGCCGGCCGCGTGCACCACACCCGTCAGCGGCCGGTCGGAGGGAATCGCCTCCAACAGCGCGGCCAACGACGCCCGGTCGGCCACGTCACAAACCGCGATCTCGACGCTCGACGCGCCCGCGTCCAGCAAGCGCCGCTCCAACTCCGGTGCGCCCGTGGCCGCCCGGCCCCGGCGGCCGACCAGCAGCAGATGCCGCACCCCGTGCGCCGAGACCAGATGCTCGGCGAGGAGCCGTCCGAGGGTGCCGGTTCCGCCGGTGATGAGCACGGTCCCGTCGTCGCGCAGCGGCACCGGCGCGGGCCCGGCCGGGGCGACGCGGGCGAAACGGGGCGCGAGGAGCACGCCGTCGCGTATCGCGATCTGCGGTTCGCCGAGGTCGACGGCGGAGGCGACAGCGGCGGCCAGGGTGCCGGAGGCGGCATTGGTGCCACGGGTGCCGTCCGTGCCAGCGGTGCCGTCAGTGCCAGTGCTGCCGTCGGTGTCGATCAGGAGGAAGCGGTCCGGCGCCTCGGACTGGGCGGTCCGCAGCAGCCCCCACACGGGTGCGTGCACGAGGTCCGCCACCTCGTCGTCCGGCCCGGTGGAGACCGCCCGGGTGGTGACGACGACCAGCCGCGAGGCGTTCAGCCGCTCGTCGGCGAGCCATGCCTGGACGAGGGCGAGCGCGTCCATGACGGCGGTGCGCACCCGCGACGGCAGCTCACTGTCGACCTCCGACCGAGTGTTCCCGGGACCCAGCCGGGTGATCACATGGGCGGGGGATTCCAGGGTGCCCGCGTCCAGGCCCGCCAGCAGCGCGGCGACATCCGTGACGTCCTGGCCGCCGCCCAGAGTGAGGACCGGTCCTGGCGCGGGGGCGGCGGCCCCGGCGGAAACGGGCAGCGGTGTCCAGTCCAGGGCGAAGAGGCCGTCCCGGCCGGCGGTGCCATCGGCCTGCCGGAGCTGCTCGGGGGTGGTCTCACGCAGGACGACGGACTGCACCTCCGCGACCGGGGCCCCTGCCGCGTCGGCGAGCGTCAGCGCGACGGCACCGCCGTCCAGCGGGCGGACCCGCAGCCGCAGCCGACTCGCGCCGACGGCGGACAGCGCCACGCCTTCCCACGCGTAGGGCAGCCGCAGCGGCGCCGACTCCGGCGTACCGCCGTCGAGCAGGGACACGGCGTGCAGGACCGCGTCGAGCAGGGCGGGGTGGAGGGCGAAGCGTTCGGCGTCCTTGGCCGCCGCGTCGGGCAGCGTGACCTCGGCGTACACGTCGTCGCTCTGCCGCCACGCGGCGCGCAGGCCCTGGAACGCCGGACCGTAGCCGTAACCCGCCGCCGCCACCCGGGCGTAGAAGTCCTCGACCGGGACCGGCCGGGCACCGGCGGGCGGCCAGTCTGTCAACCCGGCGCTTTCAGCGGACCGTTCCGTACTGAGGACGCCGACGGCGTGCCGTGTCCACGGTTCGTCGTCCGCGATGCCGTCCTCGCCGCGCGAGTGAATCGTGATCTCGCGGCGTCCGTCGGCGCCCGGGCCGCCCACCGCCACCTGGAGCTGGACGGCACCGCCCTCGGGGATCACCAGCGGCGCCTCAAGGATCAGCTCGTCGATCTGCTCGGCGCGGATCTCCTCACCGGCACGCAAGGCGAGTTCCACGAAAGCCGCGCCGGGCAGCAGCACGGTGTCGTTCACGACGTGGTCGGCCAGCCACGCGTGCGTACGCAGGGAGATCCGGCCGGTCAGCAACAGGGCGTTCTCGTCGGCGAGTTGTACGGCCGCGCCCAGCAGCGGATGGTCGGCCGCACCGAGCCCCAGCGACGAGGCGTCCGCGCTGCCGAGCGAGCCCGACTCCAGCCAGTAACGCTGATGCTGGAAGGCGTACGTGGGCAGGTCCACGCGGCGGGCGGGGGTTCCGGCGAAGACGGACCGCCAGTCGACGGGCAGGCCGCGTACCCAACCCTCCGCCAGCGAGGTCAGGAAGCGTTCCTGGCCGCCCTCTTCGCGGCGGAGGGTACCCAGGGCGACGGCGTCCGAGCCCGCGTCCTCGAACGTCTCCGCCAAGCCGACAGCCAGGACCGGGTGCGGGCTGGACTCCACGAAGTACCCGAAGCCGTCCGCCAGTAGGGCCCGGACCGTCTCATCGAAACGGACTTCCTGGCGAAGGTTGGTCACCCAATAGGCCGCGTCCAGCGTGCTCGTGTCGATACGGCCGCCGGTCACCGTCGAGTAGAACGGGACATCGGAGGTTGCCGGTTCGATGCCGGACAGAGCCTCAACTACTTCCCCGCGTATGGCGTCCACCTGTGCCGAGTGCGACGCGTAGTCCACATCGATACGGCGCGCCCGTACACCCTCGGCCTCACACGCCGTCAGCAGCTCAGCGAGCGCCAGGGGTTCACCCGAAACCACCGTGGACGAAGGCCCGTTCACCGACGCAACGGAAATACGACCGTCCCACCGCGCGATCCGCTCCCGTACGTCCTGCGCGGGCAGCGCGACCGACACCATCCCGCCACGCCCCGACAGAGACCCGCGAATCGCCTTCGCCCGCAGCGCCACGACCCGCGCCGCATCCTCCACGGAGAGAGCACCAGCGACACACGCCGCCGCGATCTCACCCTGACTGTGACCGATCACCGCACCCGGCTCGACACCCACAGCACGCCACACCGCAGCCAGCGACACCATCACCGCCCACAACGCCCCCTGAACCACCACCACGTCATCCAGAACGCCCTCACGGATCGCCTCCACCACAGACGAACCCACGTAAGGACGCAGCGCCGCGTCACACTCCGCCAACCGCGCCCCGAAAACCGGCGAGGAGTCCAACAACCCCAACGCCATCCCCGCCCACTGCGACCCCTGACCAGGAAAGACGAACGCCACCCGACCCGCGCCCGGACGCACCACACCGGACACCACACCCGAGGCCGCAACGCCCTCCGACAGGGCCGCCAGCCCCGGCACCATTGCCTTGACGTCATCGGCGAGGGTTACCGCGCGGTGCTCAAGTGCCGCGCGGGAGGCGGCAAGTGCGCGCCCGATGTGCGCCAGAGCGGGCAGCTCGTTCGAGTCGGCCGCAAAGGCGGCAAGCCTCGCGGCTTGGCCGCGCAGCGCGGCGGCGGACCGCCCGGACACCACCCACGGCACCGCTGCCAGCTCGCCCAACGGGCCCTGAGCCAAGGGTGTTTCGTCCACGGACACGGGTACGTCGGCCTGGGGTGCGTCTTCCAGGATCACGTGGGCGTTCGTCCCGCTGATACCGAACGAGGACACGGCGGCCCGGCGCGGGCGGTCCCCGCGCTTCCAGTCGACCGGCTGTTCCAGCAGACGGACCGCGCCCGCGGACCAGTCGACGTTCGAGGTGGGCGCGTCGATGTGCAGGGTGCGCGGCAGCTTCTCCTCCTGGAGGGCCAGCACCATCTTGATGACACCGGCCATGCCTGCGGTGTGCGCGGTGTGGCCCAGGTTCGACTTGACCGACCCGAGCCACAGCGGGCGGCCTCCCGTGCGGCCCTTGCCGTACGTGGCGAGCAGTGCCTGCGCCTCGATCGGGTCGCCGAGCCTCGTGCCCGTACCGTGCGCCTCGACCGCGTCGACCTCGTCGCCGGTCAGACCGGCGTTGGCGAGGGCCGCGCGGATGACGCGTTGCTGGGAGGGGCCGTTCGGCGCGGTGAGGCCGTTGCTCGCGCCGTCCTGGTTGAGGGCTGAACCGCGCACCACCGCAAGGACGTTGTGGCCGTTGCGGCGTGCGTCGGAGAGCCGTTCGACAAGGAGCATGCCGACGCCCTCGGACCAGGCGGTGCCGTCTGCCCCGGCGGCGAACGCCTTGCAGCGGCCGTCGGGCGCGAGGCCGCGCTGTCGGCTGAAGTCGACGAAGACCCATGGTGTCGGCATCACGGCCACGCCGCCGACGAGCGCGAGCGTGGACTCGCCGTTGCGCAGGGACTGCACGGCCAGGTGCAGGGCGACGAGCGACGACGAGCACGCGGTGTCGATGGTCAGCGCGGGGCCTTCGAGGCCCAGGGAGTACGAGACGCGGCCGGAGATGACGCTGATGAAGGAGCCGGTGCCGGTGTAGCCCTCGACGCCTTCGGGCACCTGCTGCATGTTGGTGAGGTAGCCGGTCCCCGCGGCGCCGACGAACACGCCGGTCTTGGTGCCCTTGAGCGAGCTGGGGTCGATACCGGCGCGCTCCAGCACCTCCCACGACGACTCCAGGACGAGCCGCTGCTGCGGGTCCATGCCCAGGGCCTCACGCGGCGAGACGCCGAACAGCTCGGCGTCGAAGTCCCCTGCCCCGTCGAGGAATCCGCCCTTGAGGAGGTACGTCTTGCCGGGCGCGTCGGGGTCCGCGTCGTAAAGGGCCTCGGTGTCCCAGCCTCGGTCGGACGGGAAGTCGGCGATGGCGTCGCCGCCGGTGTCGAGCAGCCGCCAGAAGTCCTCGGGTGTGCCGACGTGACCGGGGAACCGGCAGGCCATGCCGACGATCGCGATCGGCTCGCTCTCCCGGTCCTTGACCTCCTGCAACTCCTGCCGGGTCTGGTGCAGGTCGGCCGCGACGCGCTTCAGGTAGTCGACCAGCTTGTCGTCGTTCGTCATCCGAGGCGTTCCTCCTCCGAGCGGTTACGGGATGTCCTGCGTCGTGTGGCCCGGCCGGCGCTCGTGCCGCCGCGCCGGGCGAGGCCGCTCAGGAGATCCCGAGCTCGTTGTTGATGAAATCCAGCACCTCGTCGGCGGATGCCGACTTCAGCCGGTCGGCGGCACCGGTCTCGCGTGTGCCTGAGCCGGTCTCGGTGCCGGAGTCGCGCCAGAAAGCGAGCAGTGTCTCCAGTCGGCGGCCGACCGCGGCGCGCTGGTCCGCGTCCACGTCCTCGGCCGCGACGGTGGCGAGCTGGGTCTCCAACGCCGCCAGTTCGGCCAGGAGTTCATCGGCACCTGGCGGTTGTTCGTCGGGCAGCAGCGTGCCGAGCAGGTGCGCGGCGAGGGCGTCGGGGGTGGGGTGGTCGAAGACCACGGTGGCCGCGAGCCGCTGTCCGGTGGCGGTGCCGAGGCGGTTGCGCAGTTCGACACCGGTCAGCGAGTCGAAGCCCAGTTCCTTGAACGCGCGCGCCGGATCGACGGCGGCCGACGATCCGTGGCCGAGCACCGCCGCGACGTTGGTGCGCACCATGTCGACGAGCACGGCGCTGCGCTCGGCGGCTCCGAGCGCGGCGAGGCGCGCGGCCAGGTCCGCGCCGCCCGAACGCTCCGCAGGGACAGCGGCTTTGGCGGTACGGCGCCGCGGGGTACGGCTCGTCAGGCCGCGCGCGAGCGCGCGGAAGGCATCTCCCGCGGTCTGCTCGTCCGCCGTCTCGGGCGCGAGGCGGGCCGTGACGGCGAGCGGCGTGTCCCAGTTCACGGCCGCGTCGAACAGGCCAATTCCCTGCTCGACGCTCATTGGCACCACACCAGAACGGGCCAGACGTGCCCGGTCGACCTCATCGAGCGAACCGGTCAACTCCGAGTCGGTGGCCCAGTGTCCCCACGCCATCGACACACCCGCCGCACCACTCGTACGGCGCACACCGGCCAGAGCGTCCAGGAACGTGTTCGCCGCCGCGTAGTTCGCCTGCCCCGCCGTGCCCACCACGCCCGCGAGCGACGAGAACAGCACGAACAACGACAGGTCCAGGTCCCGGGTCAGCTCATGCAGATGCCACGCCGCATCCACCTTCGCGCCCAACACCGCGCGCACCCGGCCTTCGTCCAGACCACCGATCAGCGCGTCGTCCAGCGCGCCCGCGCAGTGCACCACGCCGCCCAACGGCCGGTCCCCGCCGAAGCGCGCGAGCAGCCCGGCCGCATCGTCCCGGACCGCGACATCACACGCCACGACCTCGACCCGCGCACCGGCCGCCACCAACTCCGCCACCAACTCGGCCGCACCGGGAGCCTCCTCGCCTCGTCGGCTGGCCAGCACCAGATCCCGGACCCCGTACGAGGCCACCAGATGCCGGGCCACCAGCCCGCCCAGCAGACCCGTCCCACCCGTGATCACCACCGCACTCGCGGCATCCACCCGGCGGGGAAGACGCAGCGCGACCTTGCCGACATGCCGCGCCTGCGACATGAACCGCAACGCCTCGTCCGCCCGCCGTACGTCCCACACCCGCACCGGCAACGGCTCCAGCACACCCTCCGCGAACAACCCCGCCAACTCCCGCAGGATCTCGCCGACTCGCTGCGGGTCCGCCTTCGCCAGGTCGTAGGCCCGGTAGGTCACACCGGGGTGCTCGGCGGCGACGGCCTCCGGGTCGCGGATGTCGGTCTTGCCCATCTCCAGGAACCGGCCGCCGCGCGGCAGCAACCGCAACGACGCGTCCACGAACTCCCGCGCCAGGCAGTCCAGTACGACGTCGACTCCGTCGCCCCCGGTGGCGGTCATGAAGGCGTCCTCGAAGGCCAGAGTCCGGGAGGACGCGATGTGCTCGGCGTCAAAGCCCATGTCCCGGAGGGTTTCCCACTTGCCCTCGCTGGCCGTCCCGAAGACCTCGGCACCCCAGTGCCGGGCCAACTGCGTGGCCGCCATCCCCACACCACCGGTCGCCGCATGGATCAACACCCGCTGCCCGGAACGCAGTTCGCCGAGATCGGCGAGACCGATCCACGCCGTGAGGAACACCGCGGGGACGGCGGCGGCCTGCTCGAAGCTCCAGCCCTCCGGCACCCGGACGACCAACCGCTCGTCCACCACCGCCAACGGCCCGAACGACTCCGGCAGCAGACCCATCACCCGGTCACCCACCACAACACCCGCGACATCGGGCCCGACCTCGACCACGACACCCGCACCCTCGCAGCCGAGCGATTCCTCAGTGCCGACCATGCCCAGACTGACCACGACGTCACGGAAGTTGACACCGGCCGCGCGGATACCGACCCGGATCTGGCCGGGGGCGAGCGGCGCGTCGGCAGCGGGGTGGGGGGCCAGGGCCAGCCCGTCGAGCGTCCCTTCGGAGGCGACCAGTCGCCACGCGCCCTCGGCGGGCGGCACCAAACCCCCGCCACCGGCAGGCGCCCGCACCAGCCTCGGCACCAGCACCTCACCACCGCGCACCGCCACCTGCGGCTCACCCGCCGCCACCGCGACACCGAGCACCACACCGAGCTCCGCGGCCGTCTCCACGTCGTGGTCGGTGTCGACCAGCAGCAGGCGCCCGGGGTTCTCGGCGAGCGCGCTGCGCACCAGGCCCCACACCGGGGCGTGGACGAGATCTGCGACAGGCTCACCGCTGTGAGTGGACACCGCGCCACGGGTGAGGAAGACCAACCGCGAATCAGCGAACCGCTCCTCTACCAGCCACTCCTGGACCAGACCCAGCGCACTGGCCACCGCCTCCGCCACCGCACCCGGCACATCGCCGGAGACTGACGCCGGGGGCAGGACCACGCCGACCAGCGGCGGAACCGACTCTGAGGCGGCGGCCAGGGCCGCGAGGCCCGCTGTCCCCGGCACGAGGACGCAGTCGGCCGTCGCCGCGTCGGCCTCCGTAGGCGTCGCGCGGACCCAGTCCACCCGGAACAGGCCGTCGACCGGGTCCGCGCCGGTACCGCGGAGCTGGTCGCCCGACACCGCGCGCAGCACGAGGGACGTCACCGACAGGACCAGGGCGCCTTCGGTGTCGGTCACCGTCACTGACACCGTGTCAGGTCCCGAGGCCCGCAGCCGTACGCGTACGGAGGTCGCGCCGACCGCGCCCAGCACGACATCGGACCAGACGAACGGCAGCCGGACCGGCGAGCCGTGAGGGTGTTCCAGCAGGACGGCCTGGATCGCGGCGTCGAGCAGGGCGGGATGGATGCCGAACCGGGCCGCGTCCTTGGCCGCGGCCTCCGGCAACGCCACTTCCGCGTAGAGCTCGTCGCCGTCGCGCCATGCGGCCCGCAGGCCCTGGAAGGCAGGGCCGTAGCCGTAACCGGCCGCCGCTGCCCGCTCGTAGAAGCCGTCGACCGGCACCGGCTCGGCGCCCGGCGGCGGCCACGCGGTGAGCGTGTCCGGGGTGTCAGGGCTGCCGTCGAGCAGCGTGCCGGCGGCGTTGCGCGTCCAGGGCCGGTCGCCCGGCGCGGCGCTCTCCGTGCGGGAGTGGATGCCGAGTTCGCGCCGCCCGTCCGCGTCGGGCGCGCCGACGGAGACCTGCACCTGTACGCCGCCGCCCTCCGGCACCACCAACGGCACCTGGAGCGTCAACTCCTCGACCCGCCCGGCCCCGACCTCGTCCGCCGCGCGCAACGCCCATTCGGCCAGGGCCGCGCCCGGCACCAGGACGGTCCCCTCCACCCGGTGATCGCCCAGCCACGCGTGCGACGCCAGCGACAACCGGCCCGTGAACACGACCTGATCCGAATCCGCCAGGCGCACCACCGCACCCAACAGCGGGTGATCGACGGCCTCCTGCCCGAGCCCGCTGGGATCGCCGCTGCGGCTGCCCTCACCGGTCAGCCAGTAGCGCTCGTGCTGGAAGGCGTACGTGGGCAGGTCGACGTGGTGGGCGGGGGTTCCGGCGAAGACGGACCGCCAGTCGACGGGGAGGCCCCGTACCCAGCCTTCGGCGAGGGAGGTGAGGAAGCGTTCCTGGCCGCCCTCTTCGCGGCGGAGGGTGCCCAGGGCCACGGCGTCGGAGCCCGCGTCCTCGAACGTCTCCGCCAAGCCGACAGCCAGGACCGGGTGCGGGCTGGACTCGATGAAGTAGCCGAACCCGTCCGCCAGTAGGGCCCGGACGGTCTCGTCGAAACGGACTTCCTGGCGGAGGTTGGTCACCCAGTACGCCGCGTCCAGCGTGCTCGTGTCGATACGGCCGCCGGTCACCGTCGAGTAGAACGGGACATCGGAGGTTGCCGGTTCGATGCCGGACAGAGCCTCAACTACTTCCCCGCGTATGGCGTCCACCTGTGCCGAGTGCGACGCGTAGTCCACATCGATACGGCGCGCCCGTACGCCCTCGGCCTCACACGCCGTCAGCAGCTCATCCAACGCGCCGGGCTCACCCGAAACGACCGTGGACGAAGGCCCGTTCACCGACGCGACAGAAATACGACCGTCCCAGCGCGCGATCCGCTCCCGTACCGCCTCCGCCGGGAGCGCGACCGAGACCATCCCACCGTTGCCGGACAAGGTCCCGCGAATCGCCTTCGCCCGCAGAGCCACGACCTTCGCCGCGTCCTCAACGGAGAGAGCACCCGCCACACACGCCGCCGCGATCTCACCCTGACTGTGACCGATCACCGCGCCCGGCTCAACGCCCACCGACCGCCACACCGAAGCCAGCGACACCATCACCGCCCACAACGCACCCTGAACCACCACCACGTCATCCAGAGCCCCGCTACGAATCGCCTCCACCACCGACAACCCCACGTAAGGACGCAGCGCCGCATCACACTCCGCCAACCGCGCCCCGAACACCGGGGACGAAGCAAGCAACTCCACCGCCATCCCCGCCCACTGCGACCCCTGACCCGGGAACACGAACACCACCCGGCCGGGGTCCCGCACCGTCGCGCCCGACACCACGCGGGCGGCCGGGGTGTCGTCGGCCAGGGCGCCGAGCCCCGAGACGGCCTCGGCGATGTCCGGGGCCAGCACCACGCTCCGGTGCTCCAGCGCGGTGCGGGACGTCGCGAGGGAGAGGCCGACGTCCGCCGGGGAGTTCTCCGCGCCGCCCGCCTCGACGAAGAACGCCAGGCGTCCGGCCTGTCCGCGCAGCGCGTCCGCCGACCGCGCGGACACCACCCACGGCACCACCGTCAGCGACCCCAACGGGCCTGCCTCCGGCGCGACGTCGGGCTCGGAGGTCCGCGACGGCTCGGCCTCCTCCAGGATCACGTGCGCGTTCGTCCCGCTGATGCCGAACGACGAAACGGCGGCCCGGCGCGGGCGGTCGCCCGGGGACCAGTCCTGGGAGTCGGTCAGCAACTCGACGGCGCCGCTCGACCAGTCGACGTGCGGCGTCGGCTCATCCACGTGGAGCGTGCGCGGCAGCACACCGTGGCGCATCGCCTGGACCATCTTGATGACGCCCGCGACCCCGGCGGCGGCCTGCGTGTGGCCGATGTTCGACTTCACCGAGCCCAGCCACAGGGGCAGTTCACCGGCCCGCTCCTGCCCGTACGTCGCGAGCAGCGCCTGCGCCTCGATCGGGTCGCCCAGTGCCGTGCCGGTCCCGTGCGCCTCGACGGCGTCGATATCGGCGGCCGTCAGACCGGCACTGTCCAACGCGGCCCGGATCACCCGCTCCTGCGACGGACCATTGGGCGCGGTCAGCCCGTTCGACGCACCGTCCTGGTTCACCGCGGAGCCCCGCATCACCGCCAGCACCCGGTGGCCGTTGCGCCGCGCGTCCGACAGCCGCTCCAGCAGCAGGACACCGACACCTTCGCCCCACCCGGCGCCGTCCGCCGCCGCCGAGAACGCCTTGCTGCGGCCGTCGGGCGCCATGCCCCGCTGGCGGCTGAACTCCACGAAGACCCACGGGGTCGCCATGACGGTGACGCCTCCGGCCAGGGCGAGCGAGCACTCCCCCGACCGCAGGGCCTGCGCCGCCAGGTGCATCGCGACCAGCGACGACGAGCACGCCGTGTCCACCGTCATCGCCGGACCCTCGAACCCGAAGGTGTACGAGACCCGGCCGGAGGCGACGCTGCCCTGCGTGCTGGTGACGGCGTAGCCCTCCAGTTCTTCGGGGCGGTCGCCGGTGGAGCCGTAGTCGTGGTGCATGACTCCGGTGAAGACACCCGTCGAACTGCCCTTCAGCGAACCGGGATCAATACCCGCCCGCTCCAACACCTCCCACGACGCCTCCAGCAACAGCCGCTGCTGCGGATCCATCGACAACGCCTCACGCGGAGACACCCCGAAGAAACCCGCATCAAACTCACCCGCCCCATAAAGGAACCCACCCTCACGCGCATAACTCCGCCCCGCCACACCAGGATTCGGATCAAACAACTCCCCGATGTCCCACCCCCGGTCCACCGGGAACCCCGACACCGCATCCCCACCCGAAGCAACCAGCGACCACAACTCCTCAGGCGAACCCACACCACCCGGATACCGACACGCCATCCCCACAATCACCACCGGATCGGTGTCACTGTCCGGAGCGGACGCCCGGACTGCCGCGTCGGCCGGGGCCGTTGCCGCCGGCCGGCCCGGCCGGTCGGCGCCCAGCACGAGGGTGCGGAGGAAGCCGGTGAGCGCCTGGGGCGTCGGGTAGTCGAAGACGAGGGTGGCGGGGAGCCGGAGGCCGGTGGACGTGGCGAGGGCGTTGCGGAGTTGCAGGGCGGTCAGCGAGTCGAAGCCGAACTCCTTGAAGCTGCGGCGCGCGGAAATCGTGTCCGGTGTCGGCAACGCGAGGACGGCTGCGGCCTGTTCACGGATCAGATCGAGCAGGAGCCGGTCCTGTTCCTGCGGATCGAGGCCGGTGAGGCGGTGCCGCAGGTCGCTGGCGCTGTCGGCCGGTGCGGCAGCGGCGGCGGTGCGCCGTGCGCGGACCAGGCTGCGGAAGGCGGGCCGCAGGGAGCCGCGGGCGGCCTCGGTGCGCAGGGCGGTCAGGTCGAGCGAGACGGGGACGAGGCAGGACGTGTCGGTGGCGGTGGCCGCGTCGAACAGGGCCAGGCCGAGGTCGGCGGCCAGCGGGCGGACGCCGGAGGCGCGCAGCCAGGCGAGGTCGCCGTCGTCCAAGTGGGCGCGCATGCTGCCGACTTCCTCCCACAGGCCCCAGGCGAGGGAGTGCGCGGGCAGGCCCTCGGCGCGGCGGCGCGCGGCGAGGGCGTCGAGGAAGGCGTTGGCGGCGGCGTAGTCGGCCTGGCCGGGGTTGCCGAAGGTCGCGGCGATGGAGGAGAACAGCACGAACAGCGACAGGTCCAAGTGCCGTGTCAGCTCGTGCAGATGGACCGCCGCGTCCACCTTCGGCGTCAGCACGCGGGACAGTTGGTCGTCGGTGAGGGACAGCACGAGTCCGTCGTCGAGCACACCGGCCGCGTGCACCACGCCGGTCAGCGGCCGGTCGGGGGGAACGGAGTCCAGCAGGGCGGCCAGCGCCGTTCGGTCGGCCGCGTCGCAGGCGACGATGTCGACGGTCTCCGCGCCGTCGGCGCGGAGCCGGGCCCTGAGGTCGGCGGCGCCGTCCGTGTCGGGTCCGCGGCGGCTGGTCAGGACGAGGTGCCGGACGCCGTGTTCGGTGACCAGGTGACCGGCCAGCAGCGAGCCGAGGGCGCCGGTCCCGCCGGTGATCAGGACCGTGCCGTGCGGGTCGGCCTCGGCGGTGTGCGGGTCGCTCTGGGTGCCGGGCGTCTCGGACGCGGCGCCGGGGGTGGCGCGGACCAGCCGGGGCAGCCGTGTCTCGCCCGCGCGCAAGGCGATCTGCGCCTCGTCCCGCGCGACGGCGGTGGCGACGGCCGTGGCCAGTGCGTCCCGGGACGCCGGTGTGTCGTCCGTGTCGACCAGGACGAGGCGGCCGGGGTGCTCGGACTGGGCGCTGCGGATCAGGCCCCAGACGGGTGCCGTCGCCAGATCGGCGACGGCCTCGTCGGGTCCCGCCGCCACCGCCCCGCGCGTCAGCACGACCAGGCGCGACGTGCTCAGCCGCTCGTCGCCGAGCCAGGTCTTGAGCAGGGCCAGCGCCTCGGCGGTCGCTGCGTGGGCGCGGGCGGGCAGTGCCGCGTCGACCGGCGTACGAGCCGGCGTCCCGCCCTCGTGGGCCGCCGTCCCACTCCCGTCGCCGAGGACACCGTTCGCGCCGACAGGCTGGCCGCCGTCGTAACCCGACGCCCCGCTCCCGTAGCCGTCGCCGTCGCCCGGCGCACCCTTCGCGCCGCCCGGCTCCTCGTGCCCCCACCCGCCGAGCCGTACCAGTGCCGTCGGCGGCGCCTCGATGGCGCCCGCGTCGATGCGGGCGAGCAGTTCCGCGATGTCGGGCACGCCGTCGTCGCCCGTGCCGGGACCGACGGCCAGCCATTCGGCGGCGGGCTCCGCGGTCGCGGCGGGCTGCCAGTCGAGCCGGAAGAGCGCCTGGTCCGCAGGGGTGTTCGCGGGGCCTCCCGCCGGGCTCAACAGCGCCTCGCCGACGGGCAGCAGGGTGAGCGCCTCGATGGACGCGACGGGCGCGCCGGTGGCGTCCGCGAGGGTCAGGGCGACGGTGTCCGGGCCGTCGGGAGTGACGCGGACGCGGACCGCCGAGGCGTGGACGGCGTGCAGGGCGAGCCCGCGCCAGGCGAACGGCAGCCGCAGGCCCTCGACATGGGCCAGGCAGATGTGCAACGCGGCGTCCAGCAGGGCGGGATGGACGCCGTACGATCCGGCTTCGGTGGCCTGCTCGTCGGCGAGGGCGACGTCGGCGTAGAGGTGCTGACCCGACCGCCAGGCGGCGCGGACGCGGCGGAAGGCCGGACCGTAGCCGTAACCGGTCGCGTCCAGGTCCGCGTAGAACTCCTCGACGGGCACCGGCCGGGCGTCGGCCGGGGGCCAGGCGGTCAGGGGTTCGGGAGCGGTGGGCGCCTCGGAGGCGAGGACGCCCGCGGCGTGCCGGACCCAGGGGCCGGTGTCGACGCTTCCGGAGTCGTCGTGCGCGTCGGCGCGGTCGGGTCGTGAGTGGATTCGCAGTTCGCGGCGGCCGGTCGCGTCCGGTGCGCCGACGGTGAGCTGGAGGTGCACGCCGTCCTGGCCCGTGAGGACCAGCGGTGCTTCCAGGGTGAGTTCCTCGACCTGGGCGCATCCGGTCAACTCAGCCGCGTGCAGGGCCAGTTCGGCGAAGGCCGCGCCGGGCAGCAGCACCGTGTCGAGAGCGGCGTGGTCCGCCAGCCACGGATGGGTGCGCAGCGAGATCCGGCCCGTGAGCAACAGGGCGTCGGTGTCGGCGAGTTGTACGGCCGCGCCCAGCATCGGGTGCCCGGTGGCGGACAGGCCGAGGCCGTCCGTTCCCGCGCCCGCGCCCGCCGCCGACTCCAGCCAGTACCGCGCCCGTTGGAAGGCGTAGGTGGGCAGGTGGACGCGGCGCCCGTCGGTCGCGGGCAGCAGGCGGGTCCAGTCGACGCCGGGCAGGCCGCGGACCCAGCCTTCGGCGACGGAGGTGAGGAAGCGGTCGGCGCCGCCTTCGTCGCGGCGGAGCGTGCCGAGGGCGAGGGCGTCGGTCCCGGCGTACTCGAACGTCTCCTGCATGGCGGGGGTGAGTACGGGGTGGGCGCTGATCTCGACGAAGTACCGGAAGCCGTCGTCGAGGAGTGTGTGGACGGCGGTCTCGAAGTCGACCGGCCTGCGGGCGTTCTCGAACCAGTAGTCGGCGTCGAGCCCGTCTCCGTCGAGCGCGCCGCCGGTGACGGTCGAGTAGAACGGGACGTCGCCCGCGGCGGGCGTGACGTCGGCGAACATCTGCGTGATGCGGTCGCGCAGCGGGTCGACCTGGGCGCAGTGCGAGGCGACGGTGGAGCCGATGACGCGGGCCCTGATCCCCTCGTCCTTGCAGGCGGCGACGAATTCGGCGAGCGAGGTCTCGTCCCCGGCGACGGTCTGCGCGGTGGGTCCGTTGCGTCCGGCCGCGGTGAGGCGGCCGTCCCACGCGGCCAGCCGCTCTTCCAGCGCCCGCGCGCTCAGCGCGACCGAGGCGACGGCGCCGTTGCCGACGAGTTCCTCGCCGAAGAGCGCGCTGCGCAGGACGACGATACGGACGGCGTCGGCGAGGGTGAGGGCGCCCGCGACGCAGGCCGCGGCGATCTCGCCCTGGCTGCTGCCGACGACGGCGGCCGGCTCGACGCCCGCGGCGCGCCACATCGCGGCCAGGGACACATTGACGGCGAACAGCACCGGTTGGAGTACGTCGATCCGGTCGAGCGGCGGCGCGTCCGGGGCGGCGCGCAGCACAGCGGTGGCGGACCAGTCGACGTAGGCGGCCGCCTCCCGCTCGCACTCGGCGAAGCGGCGGGCGAACACCGGTGAGGTGTCGAGGAGTTCGGCAGCCATGCCGCGCCACTGGGAGCCCTGGCCGGGGAAGACGAACACGGTCCGGCCGCGCAGGTCGGCCGCGCCGACGACGGCGTGGGGGGTGGGCGCGCCGACGGCGACGGCGGTCAGCGCGTCACGGGTCCCGTCGGGGTCGGCGGCGAGCACGACGGACCGGTGTTCGAGTACGGCGCGGGCGGTGGCCAGGGCATGGCCGGTGGCGGCCCGGCCGTCGCCCGTGCTCGCGGGGCCGTCTCCCCCGGCCTCGCCCGTCCAGTCGCGGAGACGGGCGGCCTGGGCGCGCAGCGCGGCGGCCGACTGTCCTGACACCGGCCACGGTGCGGGGGCGCCGGTGAGGATCGTGAGCGCCCGCGGGTCCCCGGCCCCGCCCTCGGAAGCGGAAGCGGATACGGATGCCGAAGCGGATACGGACTCGACCTCGGCCTCGGACGCGCCGGGCGCGGCCGGAGCGCTTACGGGAGCCTCCGCCTCCTCCAGGATCACGTGCGCGTTCGTGCCGCTGATGCCGAACGACGAGACGCCCGCGCGCCGCGGCCGGTCCCCGCGCTTCCACGCCACCGGTTCGGTGAGGAGCGTGACGGCGCCGGACCAGTCGACGTGCGGCGAGGGAACGTCCGCGTGCAGAGTGCGGGGCAGCTCCTCGTGGTGCAGGGCCTGCACGATCTTGATCACGCCCGCGATGCCCGCCGCGGCCTGGGTGTGCCCGATGTTGGACTTGACCGAGCCGAGCCGGAGCGGCCGGTCCTCGGGGCGGCTCCGCCCGTAGGTGGCCAGCAGCGCCTGCGCCTCGATCGGGTCGCCGAGCGTCGTGCCGGTGCCGTGCGCCTCGACCACGTCCACGTCGGCGGCGGCGACCCGCGCGTCGGCGAGCGCGTCACGGATCACCCGCTCCTGCGAGGGGCCGTGCGGCGCGGTCAGGCCGTTGCTCGCGCCGTCCTGGTTGGTGGCGGAGCCGCGGATCAGGGCCAGCACCTGGTGGCCGTTGCGGCGCGCGTCGGAGAGCCGCTCGACCACGAGGACGCCGACGCCCTCGGACCAGCCGGTGCCGTCGGCGGCGGCGGAGAACGCCTTGCAGCGGCCGTCGGGGGACAGCGCCCCCTGTCGGCTCAGCTCCACGAACATGCCGGGCGTGGACATGATTGTGACGCCGCCCGCGATCGCCATCGTGCACTCGCCCGACCGCAGCGACCGTACCGCCCAGTGCAGTGCGACCAGGGACGACGAGCAGGCCGTGTCCAGGGTGACGGCCGGGCCCTCGAGGCCCAGCGTGTAGGCCAGCCGTCCCGAGGCGACGCTGGTGAGGGTGCCGGTGAGCCGGTGGCCCTCGACGCCGTCCGCGCCGTACTGGAGCTGCGGCCCGTACTCCTGGAACATCGCGCCGAAGAAGACGCCGGTGCGGGTGCCGCGCAAGGACAGCGGGTCCATCCCGGCGCGCTCGACCGCCTCCCACGAGGTCTCCAGCAGCAGGCGCTGCTGCGGGTCCATGGCCAGGGCCTCGCGCGGTGAGATCCCGAACAGCCCGGCGTCGAAGTCCGGTGCGCCGTCGAGGAATCCGCCGTGCCGGACGTAGCTGGTGGCCGCGCGCCGCGCCTGCGGGTCGTAGAGGCGCTCGATGTCCCAGCCGCGGTTGTCGGGGAAGTCGCCGATGACGTCCCGGCCGTCCGCGACGACGTCCCACAGCGCCTCGGGCGAGTCGACGCCGCCGGGCAGTCGGCAGGCCATGGCGACGATGGCGATCGGGGAGTCGTCGGCGTCCGGGTGGTCAGCGGGGGGCGCCGCGGTGTCGTTCGCCGCGGGTCCCGCGTCGAGCAGGGCGGCGCGCAGGTGGCGGGCGAGCGCGGACGGCGTGGGCTGGTCGAAGAGGACGGTGGCGGGCATCGCCACCTCGGCCTGCTCGGCGATCCGGTTGCGGAGCTGGACCGACAGGTGCGAGTCGAACCCGAGGTTCTTGAAGGTCTGTTCGGGGTCGAGTGCGTCCGGCGACGGCTGTCCCGCGACCGCCGCCGCGTGCGCCAGAACGAAGCGCAGCAGCGTCGAATCCCGCTCGGCCGGGCGCAGCGCGGCCAGTCGGGCGGCGAACGAGGAGGCGGCGGCCGGTTCGGCGCCGGAGTCCCGGTCCTCGCCGTGCTCGGCGTCCCGGACGGTGCGGTGGGCCGGTACGGCGGCGGTTCCCGCGCGTCGGCGACGGCGGCCGGTCGCGGTGTCCAGCCAGTGGCGGCGGCGCTGGAACGCGTAGGTGGGAAGGGCCACTTGGGCCGGGGGCGTGTCGGCGAACACGGCCTGCCAGTCGACCGGCAGGCCGCGTACCCAGCCCTCGGCCAGCGAGGTCAGGAAGCGTTCCTGGCCGCCCTGGTTCCTGCGCAGCGTGCCGAGCGCCACCGCGTCGAACCCGGCGTCCTCGAACGTCTCGGCCAGGCCCACCGCCAGCACGGGGTGCGCGCTGGCCTCCACGAAGTAGCCGAACCCGTCCGCCAGCAGCGCGCGTACGGTCTCGTCGAACCGCACCTGCCCGCGGAGGTTGGCGAGCCAGTACGCGGCGTCCAGCTCCCGGGTGTCGAGCCGGCCGCCGGTGACCGTGGAGTAGAAGAGCACGTCGGACGCCACCGGGGTGATGCCGGCCAGGGCGTCCAGCACCTCCTCCCGGATCGCGTCGACCTGGACCGAGTGCGACGCGTAGTCGATGTCGACGCGCCGGGCGCGGATGCCCTCGGCGTCGCAGGCGGCCCGCAGTTCGGCAAGCGCGTCCAGCTCGCCCGACACCACGGTGGAAGAAGGCCCGTTGACCGATCCGACGCACAGCCGGTCGCCCCAGCGCGTGAGGCGTTCGAGGACCGCGCCGACGGGCAGCCCGACCGAGAGCATCCCTCCGCGGCCCGACAGCGACGCGCCGATCACCTTCGCCCGCAGCGCGACCGTCTTCGCCCCGTCCTCGACGGACAGCGCGCCCGCGACGCAGGCGGCGGCGATCTCGCCCTGGCTGTGCCCGATGACGGCGCCGGGCTCGACACCGGCGGCGCGCCACACCTCGGCCAGCGACACCATCACCGCCCACAGCGCCGACTGGACGACGACCACGTCGTCCAGGGCGCCCTCCCGGATCGCCTCGACCACCGAGCTGGTGAGATACGGGGCCAGCGCCGTGTCGCACTCCCCCATCCGGGACGCGAACACCGGTGAGGTGGCGAGCAGTTGCATCGCCATGCCCGCCCACTGCGAGCCCTGGCCCGGGAACACCAGGGCCACCCGGCTGCCTCCGGCGCGCACCGCGCCGCTCACGAGACCGGCCGCGGGCATGCCGGTGGCGAGCATGCCGACGGCATTACGGGCGTCCGCGGGTCCGGCCGCGAGGACGACAGCGCGGTGCTCGAACGCCGCCCGGGAGAGGGCGAGGGCCCGGCCGACCGGGCGCAGGCTCGACGGGCCGCCGCCGTCGGAGCCGGAGCCGGAGCCGGAGCCGGAGCCGGAGCCGGAGCCGGAGTCGGAGTCGGAGCCGGAGCCGGAGTCGGAGTCGGAGTCGGAGTCGGCATGAGCATCGGCATCGGCATCGGCGGATTCGCCGACGGCGGATTCGGCGACGGCGAGCAGGCGTTCGGCCTGGCCTCGCAGTGCGGCGGCGGACCGCGCGGACACCGGCCAGGGCACGAGGTCGAGTTCACCGAGCGGTGACCGTTTCGCTGGGGCGGCGCCTGCGGCAGCCGCGTCGGGGACGACGGAGGCCGAGGCCGCGGCCCATTCGCCCACCACCACATGGCAGTTGGTGCCTCCCATGCCGAAGGAGGAGACACCGCCCAGCAGCGGCCGGTCGGCGTCGGGCCAGGCGGTCGCCCCGTCCCCGGTCTGCACCCGCAGGCGGAGGTCCGCCAGCGCGATCTCCGGGTTCGGGCGGCGGTAGTTGAGGCTCGGCGGCAGTGCCCGGTGCTGGACGCTGAGGATCAGCTTGAGCAGGCCGGTCACGCCCGCGGCGCCTTCCAGGTGGCCGACGTTGGTCTTGACCGAGCCGACGGCCAGCGGCGCTCGCGGGTCGCGGCCGGCGCCGAGCACCGTACCGAGCGCGCGGGCCTCGACCGGGTCGCCGACGCGGGTGCCGGTGCCGTGCAGTTCGACGTACTGCACCTCGTCCGGCGCGACCCCGGCCTGCCGGTATGCGCTGCGCAGCAGATCTTCCTGCGCCGCCTGGTGCGGGCTGGTGAGGCCGGGGCCGCCGCCGTCGTTGTTGACGGCGCTGCCGAGCAGCACGCAGCGGATCGGGTCGCCGTCGGCGACGGCGTCGCTCAGCCGCTTGAGGACCAGGACCGCGCCGCCCTCGCCGCGGACGTAGCCGTTGGCGCGCTCGTCGAAGGTGTAGCAGCGGCCGTCGGGAGAAAGAGCGCCGAAGGCGGTGATCCGCTCGGTGGTCTCCGGGACGAGGTTGAGGTTCACGCCGCCGGCCAGGGCCACCGCCGACTCGCCGGAGCGCAGGCTCTCGCAGGCGAGGTGGACCGAGACCAGCGAGGAGGACTGCCCGGCGTCGACGGTCAGGCTCGGGCCGTTGAGGCCCAGCGCGTAGGAGATGCGGTTGGCGACGAGGCTGCGGTGCAGGCCGGTGAGGGTGTGGGCGGTGGCCGGTCCTGACCGGGCGCTGAGGGTCGCGTAGTCGTCGGCGATGACGCCGAGGAACACCCCGTAGGCGACGGGCTGTCGAGCCGTCTTCCCCGGGTGCTCCGCCGAGGCGGCCTCGGGGGTCCCGCTCCTGGAGGCGGGGTGCAGGGCGGCGAGGCCCGCGTCCTCCAGCGCCTCCCAGCCCAGTTCGAGCGCGAGTCGCTGCTGGGGATCCATCTGGGCGGCCTCGCGGGGCGTGACGCCGAAGAACTCCGCGTCGAAGCCCTCGATCCGCTCGGCGTCTAGGAAGCCGCCGCGCTGCGGACCGGCCGCGCCCGGACCGCCCTTCCCGATGTCCGAATCGACGTCCGCGTCGCCCTCCACCGGCCAACGGGGCGCGGCGAGTTCGGTCACGGCGTCCGCGCCGCCGCGCAGCAGGTCCCAGAACGCCGTCGGGTCGTCCGCTCCCGGCAGTCGGCAGGAGACCCCGATGACGGCGATGGGTTCGCCCGGCCCGGCGGGGTCGCCGCCGTGTCCGTTCAGCGAATTCCGGTCGGCATTTGTGTCCGCCACCAGTACGTCAGAGCTCCTTCGGAATCCCACGACCCGGGGGGTGATACAGGTCGCACGAAAACGCCAGACTTTCCACCGCCTCGGTGGAATGCGGAGTGCGCGTCCCGATCGCCTCGGAATTGTCGCCCTCCGCGCCGTCATCCGTGGTTGCGGACAGGACGGACGTGGACCGGTAATCGATCCCATCAGCGTTCAACTGGCCAGTCAACCGGGGTCATTGACCGCACGACCCCTGCCCCCGCGGGGGTACCCCCTAAAACACGGCCCCCACCCCCTATACCTATTCCGGGGTTTGAGCCACTGCCGCACGCTGTTACCGTCCACGGGCGATGAAATTCGGAATAATTCCTCATTCGCGGCGTGAAACAAGTGTCCGGCCACGGCCGCATCCGCACGCCGCGCGTCATACGCTGGGAGTCTCGCGTGACCGATTCCGCTGTGTCGCTGAGCCCGCCGTCGGCCGCCGACGGCGGCGCTGAACTGTTCGCGTGGCTGCGCCGCATGCGCGACGACCATCCGGTGTTCCGCGACGAGAACGGCAGTTGGCACGTCCTGCGGTACGCGGACGTGCAGCGGGTGCTGTCGGACCAGAAGGACTTCTCCTCCGACCCGACCCCGGTGTCACCGAAAGCGGCGGAGATCGCCCGCGGTGACCTGGCCCAGATCGACCCGCCCGAGCACCACCATCTGCGGCGCGGGATCAGCCGGGTGTTCACGCCCCGCACCGTGGCCGAACTGGAGCCGCGGATCGCCGAGATCGGCCGGGAACTGCTCGGCGCCACCGACGGCATGGACCGTTTCGACCTGGTGCGGCATCTGACCCATCCGCTGCCGGTGATCGTGATCGCCGAGCTGCTGGGCGTACCGGCCGAGGACCGGCCGATCTTCCGGCACTGGGCGGACCGCATCATCGCCGCCAAGATCGTCGGCATCGACCTGCCGGAGAACTACGAACGCCTGCGGACCGCGATCGAGGAGATGGACTACTACCTCGACGGCATGCTGGAGGAGCGGCGGTCCCGTCCCGGTGACGACCTGCTCAGCAAGATGGCCACCAGCGAGGTGGACGGTGAGCCGCTGTCGTCGGAGGAGGCCGTCAACTTCGCCCGGCTGCTGCTGATCGCCGGGCACATCACCACGACGATGATGCTGAGCAGCGCGATCCTGTGCTTCGAGGAGCACCCGGAGGCAGCCGCCGCGCTGCGCGCCGACCGCTCGCTGATCCCGGCCGCGCTGGAGGAAGTGATGCGCTACCGGCCGCCGTTCACCATCACCGGCCGGTACACCACCCGGGACGTGCCGATCGGCGGTGTGGTCATCCCCGAGCGGTCGATCGTCATCCCGTGGCTGGCGTCGGCCAACCGCGACGAGCGGCAGTTCGAGGACCCGGACCGGTTCGACATCACCCGTACGCCCAACGCGCACGTCGCGTTCGGCAAGGGCATCCACTTCTGCATCGGTGCGCCGCTGGCCCGGCTGGAGGGGCGCGTGGCCCTCAATCTCCTCCTCGACCACTACCAGGACGTGCGGCTCGACCGCAGCGAGCCGCTGGAGTTCTACGACCGGAACTTCTTCGGAGTGAAGTCGCTGCCGGTGTCGGTCGTCCACACGTGACCGCCGTGGCCTCCCCTTCAGGTCCCGACGGCCCTCGCCCTGCGCCCGGCCGTCCGAACGCCTTCCCGACCCCTCTCCCGACCGCCCGTCCCATCCCTCTCCCGACTTCCCGTCCCACCCCTTCCCCGACCGCCCGTCCCACCGCCCTCCCGACCATCGGAGCAGCCACGATGACCGACGAGAAACGGGCCAAGTGGCTCATTCTCGAACACTGTCGGATGATCAACGACGGCAATGTGGAGGGCCTGCTCCAGCTCTACGCCGAGGACTGCACCTTCGAGGACCCGGTGGGCAACGGCGAGCAGCACGGCCTGCACGCGCTCAGCCAGCGCGCCGCCGCCGCCGTCTTCTCCGGCGCCTTCGAGGACGCGGCCATGCCGGTGGCGTCCAAGGACGGCCAGTGGGCGTCGGTGCCGATGGTCTCGACCTTCAACTACCTGCCGCTGGCGGGTCCCGCGATGACCGAGTCGGGCCTGCTGCCGCCGGTCCCGCCCAAGGACCCGGAGGAGAAGATGATCCGGGTGAACATCGTGATGACGATCCACGTCAACGAAGTCGGCCTGGTCGACCGGATGATGGCGCTGTACGGCAGCTCCGACGTCACCCTCATCGACCGGAAGTGACGGACCGCTGACCGCCCCCGGCCGGGCGGAGCGACACGGTGGCGGGGGGGGGGGGGGGGGGGGGGGGGGGGGGGGGGTGGGGTGCGCGGGAGGGGGGGAAAAGGGGACGGTTGACAGCGGCGA